>NZ_JBLWEN010000055.1:0-49364 GCF_048287415.1 Candidatus Electronema sp. JM | reverse complement strand
TCGCGGGGTCAATGCTGCCGCCCACGTTCGTGTCGTTCGTGGTCACGGCCGTGGTCACCGGGGTGTTCGGCGGGGTCGCCGCCGTGTCATCCACCGCTGTGATTGTCGGCGGAACAGTCAGGGTGTCTGATCCGCTGTTGTTGCTTTCGACTATTTCAGCAACATTGTTATTTGGATCTACAACGGCGGTATTGGGCAGAGTACCTGCAGCGGTTGGTGTCACCACAAATGTCACGCTGAACGACGCATCCTTCGGAAATGTGACTGCTCCGCTGGCGAGGCATTGCAGCGTTGTTCCTGCGATTGAGCAGTTGATCGTGCCTGTGGGCGCAGTTGCGCCATTCGTCACGGTCAGTGCGCCTTGCGGATAATAGCCTGCTACACCGGGCAAAGCATCGCTCAGAATGGCTTGTCCATCAGCAAATGTTCCTGAACCCGTTGAAATATTGCTGACAGTGATTGTCCAGTTGAACGTTCCGTTTACGGGGACAGTTCCGCTCACATCATCGGTCTTTGCTACGGTGAAATCCGGGAGCCGAGGCACAGTCACGCTGTCCGTGTTGGAGCTGACACCGCTTGCAGAAGCAGTCGCGGTGTTGGTTACAGCACCAGCGGTCACATCGGCAGGCGTGACTATATATGTTGCGGTGCAGGTCAGTTGTTCGTTAGGATCAAGCCAGTCATCGCCATCGCCGACCGTACTTACAGCCGGACAAGTGACGGTTGTTTTATCATCGGCAACAGTCACAGGGCCGCGCAGAGAAGCATATCCTGTATTTTTGACAAGGTAATTATAAGAAAGTGTGTCTCCTGCTGCGGAGAATGAAGTCTGTGTCACGCTTTTGACAAGCGACAAGGCGGTGGTGGCATAGGTTGCTGTGGAGCTATCTGTATAACCTGTACCTCCATAGACACCACTGACGGTTGCCGTATTGTTATTGGTTCCTCCTGTTGCCCCAACCGGGCCGACAATGCAGTACGCGGAAGGATCCAAACCTGGCGCGGCAACTGGTAGCTGGATCGGTGCGGCAAGTGATGCTGTGCCAGTATAAAGATAATCGGGTGCGGAACCATATGTGTCATGCTTCCAAGTGCAGCCTGCCAGCAGCGGTCCGACGACTGTGCTGGGATCAGCAACCGTTGCCGGATTGAGCGGCACATCGCCGGTGTTTTCGATGTAGAACCGGTAGTAAACTGGGCCACTAATCGGCGTGGAAAGGTTGGAAGACCACGGCCCGGCGGGCGATGACGCAACCTGTTTCAGCAGTGCGATACTTGGGCTTGGTGCCTTCACCGTCAATGTGGCTGGGTCTGCTGCTTTGCCCGTTCCACCGTTTGCAGACGAAGCAGAACCGACATTGTTGACATAACTGCCAATACCTGACGCAGTCACCTTCACTGTGACTGTGCATGTGCCGCCACCAGCAATCGTTGCGCCTGTCAGCTTGATGCCAGCGTCTCCCTCTGCGAGCACACCGCCGCCATTATCTTGCAATGAGCCGCTGCCGCAGCCGGACAACGATGTTGCCAACGGGGAGGCGACAGTCATTCCTAACGGGAAGGCATCTATAAAAGTTACACCCGTCAGCGGGTCATTTTGATTGGGGTTGCTGATTGTGAGCAGCAGGTTGGACGTGCCGCCGGGGACTATCGAATCCGGTGAAAACAGCTTGTCAATGCTTGGCGGCGCAATGATGGTCAGCGAAGCCGATGCAGTTCCGGTTGCGCCGATGTTGGTGCCGCCATTGATTGACGAGATGAAGCCGCTGACGTTCTGATATGCTCTGGCGGCAGTGCCGGTGACATTGACGCTCACAGTGCATGAACCGTTGGCAGGAATAGTTGCCCCGGTCGGAGAGCCGAATGTCAAGGATGTATCATCTGCCGCAGGTGTCCAAGTAGGAGTGCCACCGCAGGTCGTTGTTGCAGTGGGTGTCGCCGCAACCTTCAGGCCATTTGGCAAAGCATCAGTAAAATTAACCCCATTCAATGCAACTGGATTTGAGTTCGACAGCGTGAACGTCAGGGTCGAAACACCGTTGACTGGAATGGGATTCGATAAAAAATTCTTCTCGATGGCAGGAGGAGTTGGAATAATGCAACCGGTGATTCTAATATCATCAAAATTTAATTTTGCACCAATAGAATTGGCTCCCATCGCGCTAATTCTAAAGTAAGTAGTCTCTCCTGTAACAGCGGCAGTATGAGGACTAGACCTTGCCCATGTTGATTTAATTACTGGCTCTGTTCCAGCTGATATAGGTGTCCACGTTGTTCCGTCTGTGCTGGACCAAATATACAAATAATTGTTAGTGACCCAATTGTTCGACGCGTAACTATCGACCTGAATAGTTACATTGCTGTAACTATTTGAAGTAACATTAAACTGAAGTGATGAATCTGTGTTCAGAACAGGGGGGGTATTTTTGGGATAACCCTCAGTTTCCCATGAGCCAGTACCACTGCTTACAGGAGGCCCGGCAAGATTACTTGGATTTGTAACAACCCTTGAACTTATTGCTCCGGTGGCACCAATAAATTGGGCAGCGGCAGAAGTGACATTTCCTCCCAGTACAGCCGTTGGATTGGGCGGAACTGTAGCTGCTGTCGTTCCCATATCCCAATACGCCATAGTCACACCACAAATGGGCGAAGCTGGTGTTGGACTTGTATTCACATCCAACGTTGCCGATGCTGTCTTTGTCGTATTGACGGAATCAATATACAGCGGAGCGGTCGTATTGTTGAATGTCCCTGTAGAGTCGGGTGTCACATTCACTTTTATGGTGCAGCTGCCGTTGGCGGCAACCGTTCCATTTGCGAACGAAATGGAAGTTGCGTCAGCAATTGGCGCAAACGTCGGCGTGCCGCAGCTTGTTGTTGATGCGTTTGGCGGATTCGCCACTTTCATTCCTGAAGGCAGCGGATCAGTAAAGTTGAAGCCGCTGATTGCGCCTGAATTAGAATTGGTCAGCGTGATTGTCAACGCGGAAATACCGTTGACATTGGTCGGGTTGGGGCTGAAACTTTTTGCAATGCCAACCTTTGACGAATCAACAATATTCGCATACCGCACCGCCGCGCTGAAATCTCCGTTGTAATGATAGCTGCTGCCGGAAAAGTCATAAATCAGCGAATGCAGCGGCACAGGATTAGCAATTCCGCCACTCGGCATTCCAAGAATTTTGACCTGATACGTGACTGTAACATCTCCGCCTGCTTTGCCCGTGCTTAAACAGGAACGGTAATTAGGGCTGTTTGGATCAGCTTCCCAAGTGCAGGCATTGCCGTACAGTTTATCGGATGGCGAGGTTACGCCGCCGGTAGCTGCGCTGTACGTTGTCTTCGCCGACAACACCTGAAAGACCGTATTCGGGATGTTCAGAAAGCTCTCAATTTGCTCATATCCCTGCGTGGCAGTTTTTCCCACCAATTGAATGTAATAAGTGTTGCCAACCATCAAGGTCATGGTTCCACCGGGGGCGACTGAGGCCAGCCCGGCCTCGGTCGTGGCAACCTTCACATCTGGAATGTAATTGCGGAACTGCGAGACAAGATGTTCTACATAAATAGTGCGAGGAGTAGGAGTGCTGATTGTAGCTGCATTGTCAGCCGATGCAGTGATATGATAATTTCTGGTTTTGTCATAAGCAGCGGGATCGCGTTTGACTTCTGCTTCATAATAAAAATCATAGCAATATGGCGGCAACGGTGCTGGTGGTGCTGGCGCAAGATTGATGCCATTGCTTGTATATGAGGAAAAAGTGCCGGGACGCAAGTTGATATAAACATCCCCTGCATATGGATCTGTACTGACAGAACCATTATCAAAAACAAACCCAGATTTTACATTATTTGCTGTTTCGGTTGTTGAGGTGTTGCAGACTCTTACGCCAACTGGAAAATCGTTCGGCCCGACAGTGACATTGTTGCTGTCCAAGCCAATTACACCCCATGTGATCGGCGTGACAGTCAAATTTGCTGCAGCCAGCGCGGACGAATACAGCGGCGCAAGCAGCGCAGCTAAGAGCACTGCCGCAGCACTGGCACTGCGGCTGAATGTGTTTTTCAGCAAGGTCTTCATGACGCTCTCCTTATATTTTCGGCGGAATTTCTTTGAGAAACGCGCCGGGCATGTCCCACATTGTTCTTTTTCGACATTTTTGTTATGATTGCTAAACGAATTCAATTTTTTATACTTAATAGATAACAACGATTCTCATATAAGATTATATATTCAGCACAAAGAAATCTCAAGGGAAACGTGACACCTTTTGTCACCCCCCCCCGTACATTTTATTATAGTGAAAACAATACCTTTCACAGATAATCGGCTGCAAGCGAACAAGAGCGTCGACAGAAGATTAAGAATAGTTCTCGACAGTGATGGGGCTTTTGGTTATTCAAATGGCATGGAAACAGGAAACAGCAAGGAGACAGGCTGCGCCAAATGCGGGGCCTGCGTGCCGGTCTGCCCGGTTTTTGCTGCGGAAGGAAAAGAATCGCTTGCTGCCAGAGGCCGACTTCACCTGCTTGCCGCAGGCTGCGTCAGTCACCCTTCAGATAGGCTGGCGGAGCTGTTCGCCTGCTGCCTGCTCTGCGGAGCCTGTGAACAGGTCTGTCCGCGTCGTCTGCCGATAACCCAGCTCGTTGCTGAGGCCCGCAGTCATTTTCCTCTGCTGCTCGGCCCGGCCTGCTTGCAAAAGACGGCGGCCTGCGCGGCACTTGCCCGCCCTGTCTTGCTGGAGATGTTGGTGAAGGCTGGACTCAGGCTGAAACATCTTCTGATGTTGCCCAAAAATTCCGGCCTGCGGCTGAAGCTGGCTTTGGCGGAGGAGCGACCACCAGTTCTGCCGCTGCCGGAAAACCTGCCGCAAGCAGACGGAAGGCTTGCGTATTTTGTCGGCTGTTTCGCCCGGCATGTGCAGCCGTCCATTGCGGCGGCCACAGAACGGCTGCTGCGCCGCTGCGGACTGACGGCCCTGCTGCCTGCGGAGCAATGCTGCTGCGGGCTGGCTGCTTGGAGCAGCGGCAAGCTGGAACTGGCCCGTGAGCTGGCGCAACGGAACATCACCGCTTTTACTGGAGATGGGCCAGTGCTCGCCTCCTGCGCGTCCTGCTCCAGCCATCTGCGCAGTTATCCGCGCTTATTTGCGGAAGACGACCCGTGGCACAAACGGGCGCGGGCATTTGCGGCCCGCGTCCAAGAATTTTGTTCTTTTTTCAAGGAACTGCTGCCGCCTGCGTCAAACTTCAACGGCCTGCGGCTTTTTTATCATGATCCGTGCCATCTCCGCTTTGAGCCGAACGGCTTGACTGCGCCGCGCATCCTGCTCAAGCAATGTGGCTTCAACATCATTCAGCCGGAGAATGGCCCAGCGTGCTGCGGCCAGGGCGGGCTGTTTCATATAGCCTGCCCGGAGACCTCGGCGAAAATTTTTTCTCGGTGTAGTCGTCAGGCACTTGCCGGACAACCTGCCTGCATCACGTCAACCTGCTCCGGCTGTCTGATGCAGTATCAGCTCGGCCTGGCGCAGCAGAACATGAAAATCAGGGTTGCGCATCTGGCGGTTTTGCTGGAGGAGGCTATCGGAGGGGGTGCTGCTTGTGAACCGCCGATGGAGCAATCCGCAACCCACAAAAAATATAGCAAAGTTTGTGCCACATTTTTCTGATTTGCAGAAAATCAACGTATTTCTCTTTTATGTCAATATGGTGAGGATGCAATTTTGGTGAAAATGATAATGATTGTTGTTACGATGTTGTTGGATATTTTTTATCCGTTTGCAAACGATAGCGAGTAAAAATTAATCAGGCTTTGCCGGGCAGATGATCTGCTCCTTCACGTGCAGCCCAGCAGGAATTGCCGCATTTTCCCATACAACACAACGCGATAGCTGCGCTCCAGCACCGATTTCAGCATGAGGGCCGACAGCTCCCCAATCTGCGAAGACCGCACCTGCGCCGATCCGTGCCTGGCTACTTATTGCCCAAGCAGGATGCTTGCCCTCAAGCAGGCGGCGGTGCAGCTCAAGGTAATCCGCCGGGGTGCCAATATCCTGCCAGAAACAGCCGTCCACGCGGACAAGGCCGATCTGTCCGGCCTGCGCCAGCTTTTCGTACAGGTCTATGATATGAAAAAAGCCCTGCGCCGGAATCTGGGCCAGCACGTCCCGCTCGACCACATGGATGCCAGTGAAGGCGAGGAGCTGCTCGCCCGGTTCCGCCGTGCCGAAACCACAGACTTTGCCGCCGCGCACTCGCACCGTGTTGAAGCGCAGCAGATCGTGCAATGCCAGCGTCACCGCGCAGCCGCCTGCTTTATGGGCCTCCAGCAGGCCGATTAAATCAAGATCATGATAAATATCGCCGTTCATCACTAACACCGGCCCGCTGCGAAAATGCGGCAGAGCCTTGCGCAGGCCGCCGCCCGTGCCGAGCACCTCCGCCTCATGTTGCAGAATGACTTCTGGCCGGTCCGCGACAGCAGCGGCAATCTGTTCGGCTAAATGATGGCTGTTGACCACAGTGTTCCGGCAGCCCAGCGCGGTCAATTTGTCTAACAAAATGTGCAGCAGCGGCACGTTGCAGACAGGAAAAAGCGGCTTGGGCCGAATCAATGTGTAGGGGCGCAGCCGGGTGCCGAACCCGGCTGCAAGGATCATCGCCTGCATGATGTTGCACCTGAAAGAAAAAATCAGCCGCTTTCTGCTTTCCTTGGCTGCGGAGATCGGATAAAAAACGGACAGCGGCAGATTGTGCCGGAATTTCATTTTTTCTGCAAGTGATCATGGCAGGAGCAAAAAAAACACCGCTTTCCTACCAAGAGCGGGCGTACCGCAGCATTCAGGACTCTGGCTTGATTGCCTCAGAAGTGAAAATGGCGGAAACGGATTTGCATATTCTGGCGGACGGGCCGGTCACGGAGCAGGCCTTGCTGGCCGTGGCCAAGGTGCGGGCCGAGATTGAAGGTTATATCCGCCAGCATCCGCTCTTCCTCAGCAGCCTTGTGCCGCTGCCGCTGGATACCGCCGCCCCGCCGCCAGTGCGCGAAATGCTGGCCGCCGGGCTGGCCGCCGGGGTTGGACCAATGGCGGCAGTGGCCGGGGTGATTGCGGAAGCGGTAGGGCGGGCGCTGCTCAAGCAAGGGCTGACAGAGGTGATTGTGGAGAACGGCGGCGATATTTTCGTCGCCCGCAGGCAGCCGAGCGTTGCTGCGATTTATGCCGGTGAATCACGCCTGAGCGGTAAATTCGGCATCCAGCTTCGGCCTGAGCAGATGCCCTGCGGAGTCTGCTGCTCCTCCGGCACCATCGGCCATTCCCTCAGCTTTGGGGTTGCTGATGCCGCCGCTGTGGTCGCCCCTTCTGCCGCCTTAGCGGATGCCGCCGCCACCTGCCTTGGCAACGCGGTCAAAAGCCGGGACAAAAAAAGCGTCAGCCAAGCGATTGAAGCGGTCAGAAGCATTGCAGGCATTATCGGCGTGATCGTTATTGCTGGCGAGCACCTCGGTGCTTGGGGAGACATTGAATTGGCCCGGCTGTAGCCTCATGCTCCAGCCAGCAGCTCCTCGCGGTGCAGGCGGACAAACTCATCCACGTCCTCCCGCCAGCCGCGCATGACATTCAGGCCGTGCTCCTTCAGACGGCGGTTTTCCAAAATGGAATTGGCGGGCCGCCGGGCCGGAGTTGGATAATCCGCCGTGGTGCAGGGCGTGATGTCGCAGTCAATCTGCATGGCCTCCAAGAAATATTTGGCCCCTTCAAACCAGGTGCAATGCCCTTCTGCTGTGGCATGGGCGATGCTGGTCAGGCCGCAGTCCAGCACCTGCTCGATTTGCTGCGCCAGCGTCATCGTCCACGTCAGCGAGCCATACTGATCATTCACCACCTTGAGCGGGCGTTTGGCCTGCGCCAGCCGGAGCATGGTCTTGAGGAAATTTTTGCCGCCGATGCCGTACAGCCAGGCCGTGCGCAGAATAAGATAATTTCCCAGCCGCTCGGCAATGGCCTGCTCACCGACCAGCTTGCTTCTGCCGTAGGCGGAGACTGGGCCGACTGGATCGCTTTCCAGATACGGTTCCGGCGCAGGCTTTGCGCCATCAAAAACGTAGTCGGTGGAGACGTGAATCAGGCGGCAACCGGACTCAGCGCAGGCAGCAGCGAGATGGGCTGGCCCGTGCGCGTTGACCGCCATGCAGTAGGCAGTTTCGCTCTCGCAGGCATCCACGGCGGTGTAGGCCGCGCAATTGATTAGCACATCAGGCCGGACACAGGCAACCGCCTGCCGCACCGCCTCTGCGTCGGCGATGTTGAGCTGCTTGGAGGTCAGGGCGCAGATTTCGTGCCGGTCGAGCAGCCGCCGCACGCAGTCTTGGCCGAGCTGCCCGCCCGCGCCGGTGATCAGCAGTTTCATAGCAGCGCACCCTCCTTGAGGATGGACATCAGGTACTGGCCGTACTGATTTTTCAGCATCGGCGCGGCGATGCGCTCCACCTGCCCAGCATCAATCCAGCCCAGCCGCCAAGCTATCTCTTCGACGCAGGCAATTTTCAATCCCTGCCTCTCCTGCACCGCCTGCACGTAGCTGGCCGCCTGCTGCAAGGACTCGTGCGTGCCGGTGTCCAACCAGCAGAAGCCGCGCCCCAACAGCTCGACCTTCAGCCGTTCCTGCTGCAAATACGCGCTGTTGACATCGGTGATCTCCAGCTCGCCCCGCGCTGAGGGCTTGATCGCCGAGGCGATTTCAACCACGCTGTTGTCATAAAAATAGAGGCCAGGCACGGCGTAGCGCGACTTCGGCTGGACGGGCTTCTCCTCAATGCCGATCACCCGCTGCTGCGCGTCAAACTCGACCACGCCGTAGCGCTCCGGGTCTTTGACCAAATAGCCGAAGATGATGCCGCCCTCGCCGTTCTTCAGGCGGCTGCACCGCTTGACGATTTCCTGAAAACCGGGGCCGAAGAAGATGTTGTCGCCCAGCACCAGCGCGACCGATGACCTGCCGATGAACTTTTTGCCGATCAAAAAAGCCTGCGCCAGCCCCTCCGGCTTGGGCTGTTCGGCGTAGGAGATGTTCAGGCCGAGCTGGCTGCCGTCGCCAAAAAGCTGCTGAAAGCGGGGCAGATCCTCCGGCGTGGAAATAAGCAGGATGTCCCGGATTCCGGCCAGCATCAGCACGGAAAGCGGATAATAAATCATCGGCTTGTCATAGACCGGGATGAGCTGCTTGCTGATCACCTTGGTCAGCGGATACAAACGGGTGCCGGAGCCGCCCGCGAGGATGATGCCTTTCATGAGCTGGATATTCCTTAATTACCTGTCAGCAGAAAGCCCATGCCGTCGCCGATCAGGAAGATGACATTGAAAATTTTTAATTCTCCTGCTTGGAAAAAAGCGCGGAACCGGGTATTTTTTCCGTCATCTTACCGCGAAGGAGGAAAAAATGCTACTGAAAGCCTTGCTGGCATTCTCCGCGATGCTGCAAAAACCAACTTAGCAAGAGCATTCATATCAAGGAGATTTTGTGTGATATCCTGCGCAGCGGTCTCCTGCTTTTTCCAGTTTTGACATTCATAAGCATGAATATATTTGCTGTAATCATACAGTTAGGAGAACTAACTATAGGTTCTTTTGACCATATTATCGAGGTGAATGTCTTTTGTTTGGTCTTGTTTGGGACAGCAGCAAGCAGCTTTTTATTCCTCAGCATCAATGAGATGCTGAGGAGTTTTCTGCTGCGCCTTTGTCTGCGCTGAGAAGGACAACTACCCCTGCGCCTTGTTCCTTGGCTGGATGCCATGCAGCAGCGCAAGGTTTTGCAAAGGTCTGGCGGCAGTTATCGTTTCCTGCACAAGCATCTACAAGAATATCTGGCGAAGCAGGAGGAAAAAAACCTGCGTATATAAGCGATTCAGTTTTTTAGATCGTTTGCAACGACAATATCTGATATAAAAATCAAAATGCGCCTTTATTTCCGTCCAACGTCAGTCAGCACTTGGAGAAAAATTGTTCAACTGTCTTGTGAAAGAATCATGAGCCGCGCAATTTTGTTCATCAAATTGAAAATGCTCGGCTTCCGTATAGCTGCAGACCTTTCGCGTTTCTATCAAAAAAATATTTAATAACATCCTGTTGCTTCAGATTTATTCATGCCGCTCTCTGGCTAGATTTTTGGCAACCGCGTAAGTTCTACGGCTGTTGAGAGGGTAATTTTGTCAACTCAGTCAGTTTTTCCGGTAAAAAATATTTGACAGAGAGAATAGCTCGAAGATATCATATACTAACTTTACAGAGGCACTTTCACTTTCATCCTTCAAAGGGGGCAAGAAAACACCAAATGAATATCAAAAAATCAGCTCTTTATCTCGTCGGCGGCCTGTATTTTCTCTTCTTCTCCGCAGCCTGTGTCTGCAATGGTCCCGGCACTGCCCAAGTTTCCCAGAAAGAGGAGCAGGCAGCTCCAGCTCCGGCGGCAGCTTCGGCCCCGGCTGGCGAAGACGTGCTCGTTGACGAAGGAACTGTAGTTGAGGGTGCTTCCGCTGGGGCGGTCTCCGCTGACGAGGGTGTTGTGGTTGAGGAATCCTCAAGCGAGGCAGTCTCCGGTGGTGATGAGGGGGTTGTAGTTGAGGAATCCTCAAGCGAGGCGGTCTCCGGTGATGCGGGTGTTGTAGTTGAGGAAGGTTCCACCGGAGCAGTTTCCGGCGACGAGGGCGTTGTGGTTGAAGAAAGCTCCGTTATTGAAGATGGTTCAGCTCCGGCTGACGGCACCCCTGTCCCGGCCAACTGAGAACAGTGCCTGCCGAGCCTTGTTATGGCTCACTTGCGCGGAAGGGTTTTCCTTCCGCGTTTTTTATTTTGCAACTGCTGCATCAAGGATGCAACGATAAGAAAAATAATTGACAGAGCAAGATGTTCTTGGAGTATAATGGCACCGTCTGTTCACTTCTTACTCCGAAGGGGGATGAGTCAAATGATTATGAAAAAAACAGCCGCTCTGATCAGCAGCCTGTTGTTGCTGTTTTTGGCGGCAGCCTGTGAGAAACCAAAAGAAGAAAAGAAACCTGAGCCTGCGGTGTCAGCTCCGGCGCAGCAGCCTGCTCCTCCCGCTGAACCTGCTGCCGATGCTGGCAAGAAGCCTGTTGAGCCTGCGACAAGTGTTGTGCAGCAGGAGCCGCAGCTGCCAGTTGAGCAGGAAGGGGTTGAGATGCCGACCGGAGAACCCTCAGAGGATGAGGCGGTGCTGGAAGAAGAGCCTTTAGACGAAGCGGGACCAGATGCCGTTGGCCCGACCGGCGGCACCGGCGCGGCTGCGGCTGAACCTTCAGCCCATGTGTACAATCCGGCTGAAAGCACAGTGCAGCAGAATCAGGAGCAAGCTGGCGAGCCGTCGGCTCCCCCCGCTGCTCAAGAGCAACAGCAGCAGCCTGTTCAGCAGCAAGAGGCACCTCCTGCCGAGCAGAAAAAGCCGTAACATTCTGTCTCCGCACCACACAGCGGCATGAGCCTCCAGCAGCTTTGCGGAGGCTCATGCCGCTGTTCTTATTCCTGCATCACCACCCGGAAGCCGATCATATTTTCCCGGTAATCCGGCTGATTTTTATAGCGGAAGGCCGCCCGGCAGTTATAGACCCGGCTGCCCGCTGAACCACCTCTGACCACGCGTTCTCCGCCGCCCGCCGGGCCGTGCGGATTGTTGCGCACCCCGCCGACAGAATAATAGGCTTGATCAAATCGGTCGCCGCACCATTCCCAGACATTGCCGCTCATGTCGTGCAAACCAAAGGCGTTGGCCTGCCTGCGGCCTGCCGGATGCGTTTGATTGCCGCTGTTTTCCTCATGCCATGCAAGCAAGTCTGGGTTGTCGCCGCCGCAGTATTTGCCGCTGCCACCTGCCCGGCAGGCGTATTCCCATTCCGCTTCAGAAGGCAGCCGATAGATTCTGCCGGAAGAACGCTGGGTCAGACGACGGAGAAATTCCTTCGCATCCTCCCACGACACATTCTCGACCGGATATTCTCCGCCCTTTCCGAAGCCGGACGGATTATCGCCCATGATTTTCTGCCACTGCGCTTGGGTGACTTCATATTTGCCCAGCCAGAAGCCGTTCACGCAGACCTCATGCACTGGCCCTTCCCAAAGAAAGCGGCCTTTTTCGCCGAGGGACGATCCCATTTTGAAACAGCCGCCCGGCACATAGACGAACTCCATGCCTGATGCCGCATTGACTAAAATATCCCCTTGCTGCGGCTGCCGGACTGCTGCGGGAGCGGGAGGAGCCGCTGGCATTTTTTTCTGCTGAGGCGGCGGCGCAGGAGCAGGCCGCTCTTTGGATGCAGCCGGAGCTGCCTCCCGATATTGAAGCTGTCTGGGCACAAAAAAGAAATCGCCCTGCGCCTGCTCTGCCTGCGTGATGTAGCCGTAGCGGGGCATGGACTGCGGGCGTTGCCGCCGCATCAGCTCAAAGAGTTTGCTGCCAGCGAGCAATTCATGGTTGTCGCGCAAGGCCAGCAGCAGGCTGCGGGCAAAGGAGGAATTCCGCGCCTCCGGCTCTTGCGCCGGTTTGTCGCCGCCAGAAGCAAGCACCGTGATGGAAGGTGTTTCCAGCAGCTTCTGGAACCGAGTCTCGCTGGGCAGGCGCAGGCTGACAGCATAGGCCGCATCTGTTGCCACCAGAATGTGCCGCACCCGCACCGTCTTGAGAATATTGCTGATCAGGTCGGTCGAAATCCAGCTTCCCTCATTGTTTTGCACTGCGTCAACGGGCTGCCAGTAGCCTGCGCCGCCTCTGCCGAGCTGGCTGTGCCCGGCGTAATAAATCAGCAGACTGTCCCGCCCGCGATCAGCCAGCCGCTTCGGCAGCTGAGAAAGCGTCCACAGCATCCGATCCCGGTCGGCATCCAGCAGCAGCTCGACTTTGAAACCATACAGCTCCTCCAGCAGCCGTCCTACATCCTGCGCGTCCGTCCGCACGGTCGGCAGCTCGTCAAGATTTTTGTAGCTCTGATTGCCAATCACCAAGGCGTACTGTCTGCCGAAATCCGGCAGAACAGGCTGCCCTGCCGCGACCGCGCTCCATGCCGGTCCCAAAAAAAGGAGCAGCAGGCCGATCATCCTCAGCCGCTTGCTCTTCTGCTGCCAAGCCATGATGTAATTCTCCTGTGATATCCGGGATGCGGAGCCGCCTCTGTCCGCAGAAGCGGCAAAAAGTAAAAAGATTGTACAAAAACAGCAGGAGGGACGCAACAGCAGAAAAGCGCGGCAGGCGATGATACCCGTATAAGGTGTTGGCAGCGATCAACCGGCTACGGCAAAATCGAATAGCGAAGCCACGTAAAAAAATGCTAACGATACGGTTGGGTATCGTTGAAAACGATATAAATTTTTTACAGCAAAATCAACATGTTTAACAAAAACACCTTGACAGGTGACACGCTGTGGTGATTCAATAACATTATACAGGAATGATTACTTAACAGGAGGAATGACCATGAATAATCTTGCCTTTTTGTCTGGAAAACGTTTTGGCTTTGTCGCGGCTTCTTTGTTTTCTATTGTTTTTCTGTCTGGATGCGTAGAGCCGCAAACAATAAGCAATTACGATCAAGAGACTGATATCAGCGTAACATCTCTACAAAAGATAACTGAAGCGCATCTTTTAAGTCTTGATACAGTTTCAGGGGATGCACAAAAATGCAAATATGAAAACGAGAACTATAAAAAGTTCTACGAAGAGATGAAAATAGATGTCAGTTCTATTTCTCTTCGTGCCGATGCCATCCCTAATGATAATACGCGAACAAAAAAGCAGATTGATCTGTTACGCAACAGCTTAGGGGATCTTGAAAAACTTCACAAGCTTTCCTGCTTGTCGCCAGAGCAGATTAAAATTGCCCGCAGCAACCTTGAAAGCAGTTTTAAGGCTGTTTTGAAACTTGAGCTTGCGAAAAAACGCGGGTAAAAACAGAATAATTCTTTCGTGAATCTATCACGAAACGGAGGATACTATGAATCTGAATCTGGATATAGCAACGCTGGCAAAGAACATGCTTGCATCCATGCAAGTTACACTCAAAAATAAATGGCCTGAAGTCAAGGAGTATGCCGAATCGGAGACCAAAAAATTGGCAGAAACTTTAATCCTGATCAAACGACTTGAGATAGAAGGCAAAGTTACTCCAGAGCAGCTCCGTCTGCATCTTGAGATGCAGAAAAATGCGACACGTGCTGTTTTGCTGACTATTGAAGGTCTCGGAATCCTTGCTGTTGAAGCCGCAATCAATGCAGCTTTGAATGTGGTTAAGGATGCCGTTAACACAGCTCTTGGTTTCACTTTGCTGTAATAAAAGCACTTGATCCGGTTCCCTAAGTTTTTTAGGGGCCGGATTTTTTTTCAAACTTACTCCAACTGACCATCCTTCAGCGTCAGACAGCGGTCCATCGCCGCCGCCAGCTCCAAGTTGTGCGTGACCATCACCACCGACATGGACTGGGTGCGGCACAGCTCAGTCAGCAGGCGGAAGATATGTTGGCCGCTGGTGGAATCGAGATTGCCGGTGGGTTCATCCGCCAGCAGCAGAGCGGGCTGCAGCAGCAGGGCGCGGGCTAAAGCTGCCCGCTGCTGCTCGCCGCCGGACAGCTCGCCGCTGCGGTGGGTGAGACGATGGCCTAATCCGACCTGCTCCAAGAGCTGGTGCGCCCGCTCCTTCAGCCGGTTTTCCCGCAGGCCAGCGATCAAACCGGGCATCATCACGTTTTCTAAGGCCGTGAATTCTGGCAGAAGATGATGGAATTGAAAGATGAAACCGATATTCCGGTTCCGGTGCGCTGCCAGTTTATTTTCTGGCAGGCGGCTCACATCCCGCCCGGCAAACCACAGATTGCCTTTGTCCGGCACATCTAAACAGCCGAGAATTTGCAGCAAAGTGGTTTTCCCTGAGCCGGATGCGCCGACCACAGCCACCATCTCCCCCCGCGCCACCTCCAGATTCACTTGGCGCAGCACTTTGACTGGACTGTTTTTGGGGCCGTAATCTTTGTGAATATTGACGGCCTGCAAGAGCATGGCCGCTTCTTCGGCAGGCTTGTTCAGAAGGATGTCATTCATACGTCAACGCCTCGGCGGGCCGGACCGTGGAGGCCTTCCACGAAGGATACAGGGTGGCAAGCAAGGTGATCAAAATCGCGGAAATAGCGATGACCGTCACATCCATCGGCACCACTTTGACCGGCATGGTGGACATCGGATACACATTGCTGGGCAGTTCAATAATTTTATACCGCTTGAGCAGCGTACAGAGACTGAGACCCAGCGTCACGCCCAGCGCAGTGCCGCTCAGGCCAATCACCGCGCCCTGATAAAAAAAGATGCGCATGATTGAGCTGGTTTTTGCGCCCATTGACTTGAGGATGGCGATATCCTTGTTTTTTTCCATCACCACCATGACTAAGGCACTGATGATGTTCAAGGCGGCGACGAGGATGATCAGGTCAAGGGCGATGAAAATGCCAATTTTTTCCAGCTTGAGGGCGGCGAAGAGATTTTTGTTGATCTGCATCCAGTCCCGCACCGAATAGGCCGGGCCAAGCCGCTGCTGAATAGCCGCGCTGGCGAGATGCGCCCGGTCTGCGTCTGCGGCCCGCACTTCCAAGCCATGCACGCTGCCGCCTTCCATTCCTGCCAGCCGCCGGGCGGTTTCCAAGCTGACAAAACCCAGTGTTGAATCATATTCATACATGCCGGTGGCGAAAATGCCGCTGACCACGCAGGTCTGCACTTTAGGCATCACACCCATTGGCGTGAGCGGGCCGTTGGGCGAAATCAGGCGGATTTTCCGACCAGTCTGCACTCGGAGCTGGGCCGCGACCTCTTTACCAAGGACTATGGCCGGCACACCAGCGTGATCGGCGGTCAGCGACTTCAGCGAACCGCTGGTCATTTTCGCGTCCAGACTGATCACCTTGCCCGCGCTGACCGGATCAATGCCCCGGATTGCAAGGCCTGACGACTGGCCGCTGCCGGAACTGATCAAGGCCTGCGCGTAGATATACGGCGTGGCCCCGGTCACACCGCTGACCTGCTCCACCTGTGTTTTCAGCAAGTTGGGATTGTCAATTTCTCCACCTGACTGCTGCACCAAAATATGCGCGTTAATGCCGATGATCTGATCGCGCAGTCCTTCTGTGAAGCCGGTGTAAACCGAGAGGACAACGATCAGGGCCATCACCCCGACCGCCACGCCCAGGACGGAAATCAGCGAAATCAGCGAGATGAACTTCTGTTTGCGCTTGGCGCGCAGGTAACGGAAGCTGACAAAGCGTTCAAAATTCATAGCCGGTCAAGGTTGGGCTTCAAAAAAATGGACTGCATTGAGCAGTTCAGGAAAGTTGTAAATAATATAATCCGGCTCAGTCCCAGCATATTCCTGTTGCCCTTGATTTGATTTGAAGAAGACGGTCTTAATGCCGAGCTGTTGGGCGCCGAACACATCACGGTGCATGTCATTGCCGATAAACAGCACGTTTTCCGCATTCATCTCCATCGCCGCCAAGGCTTGTTCAAACAACCGCCTGTCCGGCTTGCGATAGCCTGAATCACCAGAGACAATGACTGGGCTGAAATATTCCAGCAGGCTGACCGCATTCAGTTCCGGCACGGCATAGGCTGTCTGGCCATCAGACACAGCGGCTAACCGATAGTGCTGATGCAGCTGCCTGATGGTGTCTTTAACACCTCGAAAACGTTTCAGCCGAAACAGCGAACCAGCCCGGAAGACTTCTGCCAAGAGCAGGGGGAGCTGATCGAGCTTGCCCGCTGCCAGCTTCTGCGTGAAAGCCGTCCCGCAAAGCCGGATGATTTCCCGAAACACTGCTTCCGCATCAAACTCAGGGTGTTCTTCTCCGCCTGCGGTCCGCTGGGCCTTGAGCATGACGAAATACAACTCCCTCAGCTCGTCCGGGCCGAGAATGATGCCTTGGTAGAGCAGCAGATTGCTCAGGGTCCGCCAGAGGTCTTTGCTGCCTTCATCCGTGCTGATGTCGATCAGCGTGCCGTTGATGTCAAAAATCAGCCCCTTGATGATCATGCGTCAATACCCCCGCAGGCATTCTTTGGCTTCATTGATCAGGTAGCGGCGATAATCGCGGCTGACCCAAGTGTTACGGGCGATTCGCAGCAGCGTGATCCCCAGATAAAAAGGAATCCTGCCGGTGATGGAGCGGAACGCGCTTTCCCGGTTCGGGAAATGACAGGCATATTCCCACAAAAAATGTCCAATGAACGGTTCAGCGGCCTGCCGGTCGCCTGTTGCCCGCAGAAAAAAATGCTTCAGTTCGCCCGCCATCCGCCCCACATCAAAAACCCGGTCATTGCAGTGCGCGCGCTCCAGATCAAAGCCGGAGACATGCAGCCCGCTGCCGATGATGAAGTTGTCCGGCGTGGCATCGCCATGCACCAGCACCTGCTGATCTTCCCACATCCGCGTCTGCCGCCGCCACTGCTCGCGCAGCCAGCGCAGCTCGTCCGCCTCGTCATGGCCAATGCCGCCGATCCGCATGAGCTTGCTGATCAGCTGTTCCATGTAGGCGCAGTTGCGCTGAAAATCTATCCCGCCACTGGCTGCGGCGGTGCGGTTGTGGAACGTGGCCAGAAAATAGGCCAGCCCAGTCAGCTTGCGGAAAAGATGCGCCTGATCGCCGTTGGCAATTGTGGCCAGAATCACCTTGCTCAAGAGCTGGCCTTCGCAATTTTCTGTGACTAAAAGCGCGTTCAGGGCAGAGTTGCGCCCCAACGGCTGGGCCACGTGATGCGGAGAGCCGGTCAGGCCGCAGTCACGCAGTGCGCAGAGGCTGTCAAATTCCCGGTTGAGACGTGCGGTCGCTTTGGCGGCATTGTCAGTTCTGCCGCAGCGGAAAAATTTGCCGATAACTTTCGCGCCACTGTATTTCTCTTCATAAAGAAACACGTCATTGGAGGCATTCAAGCGAAAAACACGGTATTCTGCCCGCTGCTGGCCGGCTTCAGTCAGCAGCGGCTGAATTTCATGCCGCAAGTAGCTGTAAAGAGGATCATCCCGGCGCAGATAGCCGAGGTATTGTCGGTTGCTCATAGTGCTAATCGCGGACGGAGGGCTGGTCAGCATGTCGAAAACAGCTCAACTATACCTGAACCCTGCCCGTCCTGCCAGCCGTTTCCCGCCAGCGGGGAATTTTCAAAAATCCCCGGTGTGGATTGCGCTGCAGCTCCGTCGTATTCTGTTGCCTTGGCGTTATTTTTGCCGTTATAGTACGCTGATTCTGCCTCGCCGCGAGGCGGGCAGCTTGTGGGCATCACTTTTTCCGCCACCGTGTACTTCTTGATGAATATTTCCTCTCCCGCCTATCTCGATTTCCTCCCCACCGCCCTGAAAAACAGCATCAGCCGCCTGCACGAGGAAAAGCAGGCTTGGATCAGGCAGCCGAAAAAGGGCTTTCTCCGCTACCGCGAGCCGATGGAAGCTGCCGCGCATTTGCGGGCCTCCAGCCTTGATCTGAGCGGCGACGTGGTGCGCATCGGCAGCCGCGCGGATATCAGCGGGAGCGAGCACGAGCAGGTGCTGCATCTGCTGCGGACCTTCATGCCGTGGCGGAAGGGGCCGTTTTCCGTCTTCGGCGTTGATATTGACGCGGAATGGCAAAGCTGGCGCAAGTGGAACCGCCTCGTGCCCGCCATACCCGACCTGAAGGACAAGGTTATTGCCGATGTGGGCTGCAACAACGGCTATTACATGTTCCGCATGGCCGCTCACGCGCCGCGCATGGTCCTCGGCTTTGAGCCATACGCGCAGCATTATTTCACCTTCAACACCCTCAACCGCTTCGCCGGGCTGGATAATCTCTTCATTGACCTGCTCGGCATTGAGCATCTGCCGCTTTTCCCGGACTGCTTCGACGTGATTTTCTGCCTCGGCATCCTTTACCATCGGCCTTCGCCGATTGACGCGCTGCGCGAGCTGCACACCGCCCTCAAGCCGGGCGGCTGCCTGCTGCTGGAATCGCAGGCCATCAGCGGCGAGGAGCCGGTCGCCCTCTTCCCAGAGAAAACCTATGCCAAGGTGCCGGGAACGTGGTTTGTGCCCACGCCGTCCTGTCTGCATAACTGGCTGCTGCGGGCCGGTTTCACCGAGATTGAATGCTTCTGCCAGCATCCGATGAGCAGCGAGGAGCAGCGGCGGACCGACTGGATGCTTTTTGAATCCTATCAGGATTTTATTGACAAAACGAACCCGCTGCGTACAATAGAGGGGCATCCGGCCCCGTGGCGGGTGTTTTTCAAAGCCAGCAAGGCGGAACCGAAACAGCACGCCTGCCCCCTGCGGCGCAACCAATAACTTCCATTACTCATTCAAGGTGTTTGCATGAAAGCGGCAGAATGCACATTATATCACGGCGGCCTCAAGGGCGCGGAAACCATGTTCGGCGAGCTGGCCGAGCAATACGGCGCGGGCGAGGTCATTTTCACCTTTGAAGGGCATCGGCTCAACCGCGACCGCAACGCCATCGCCCTGAGCGAGGACGATCTGCAACGCGGCGACATCAGCATGGAAATCGCCTCGCGGATGATGAACCGCACCTACTATGAGACCGAAAAAATCCGCCGGGTGCTGCAAGCCATTTTCCACATGGTCAACCGGGGGCATCAGATATTTGTCATCGGCACGATACTGGAGGACAATTCGGTCAAAGGCGGCACCGGCTGGGCAGTTGAACTGGCCAAGCTCTTCAACCGGCCTTTGCATGTTTATGATCAGAGCCGCATGGGCTGGTTCACGTGGAAAGATGGAGCGTGGCAGCCGGAAGAGAAGCCGCGCATCTCTTTTGACACCTATGTCGGCTCCGGCACCCGCTACCTCAGCGACGAGGGCAAGGCGGCCATCGAGCAGCTTTACGCCGACAGCTTCGGGGACTGATTCCTGCTCCTGCTCCCGTCTGCTCAGGCGGGAGCCTGCGAGAGGCGGACTCATCTCCTCCCGCCGCGCAAGTTCCTCCTTGACGGTCATTCCGCAGCAATGCTAATATGAAGATATAAGGAGGCAGAACATCATGGAAAACCTGACAGGACATTTTCTTATCGCCACCCCGCAGATGCCTGATCCGCGTTTCAAGGAGCAGGTTATTTACATCTGTGCGCACAGCAAGGACGGCGCAATGGGCGTGGCCATCAACAATCCTAATCAGGAAATCAGCATGCTGGAAATCCTCCTCAGCACGAATATTCCTCTGCCTGAAGGGCCGCTGCCGCCTGTTTACACCGGCGGGCCGGTGGAAATGGAATCTGGCTTCATTTTATACAGTGCTGACCGGCAGATAGGCAGCGGTCTCGCGGTGACAGCAAACATCGCTTTATCCCGTGAGTCGAAGCTGCTGGAAGAAATTTCCAAAGGGAAGGGGCCGAAAGACTACCTCTTTCTGCTGGGTTACGCAGGCTGGGGGCCGGGGCAGCTCGAAAACGAGCTGATGGACAATTCGTGGCTGACCGTGCCCGGCGATTCCAGCATCCTTTTTCACACCCCAGACGAGCTGAAATGGAAAAAAGCGGCCCGCCGCTTCGGCATTGATATCTCCATGTTCAGCGGCATCGTCGGCAACGCCTGAGCGTTCAAAGCAGTCCTTTCTTTTTCAAATGCACTTGCAGGACAGAAACCGCAGCCGGAGTCACCCCGGAGATGCGCGAAGCCTGCCCCAGTGACAGCGGTTTGATTCGGTTCAGTTTTTCCACCACCTCGTTGGACAGTCCTGGCAACCCCTTGTATTCCATATTCTCCGGCAGGCGGACGCGCTCCAGCTTGCGGAAGCGGTCAACCTGCTCCTGCTGCCGCTTGATGTAGCCGGAATATTTGATTTGCAATTCTATTTCTTCCGCCGCGCTTGGATCATCGTCGTCCGTTGCAAAGGGCAGCTCCGCGCCGCTGGCGTGCAGCAGGCGGCGCAGCTCTGTCATGCCTAATTCAGGCCGACGCAGCAGTTCAACTAAAGTCATCGCCTGCGTCAGCGGAGTGCTGCTCAATTCAGCCAGACAGGCGTTCACCGCCGCTGAAGGCTTGATGCGAATTTCTTCCAGTGTGGCTAATCCTTCCGTAATTGCCTTTTTCCGGGCGAAAAACTCCGGCTTTTCCTGCTCATCTGCCAGCCCGATGTCAAAGCCGATCTCGCGCAGACGCAGGTCGGCGTTGTCCTCGCGCAGGAGCAAGCGGTATTCAGCCCGCGACGTGAAAAGACGGTACGGCTCTTTTGTGCCCAGCGTGACGAGGTCGTCAAGCAAAACACCGATGTAGGCCTGCGAGCGGTCAAGAATCAGCGGCTCGATGCTGCGGACAAAATGCACCGCGTTGATGCCCGCCATCAAGCCCTGCGCCGCCGCCTCCTCGTAGCCGGACGTGCCGTTGATCTGCCCGGCATGAAACAGCCCGCTGACGCGCTTGGTTTCCAGCGAAGGCTTCAGCTCCAGCGGATCCACGTAGTCGTATTCAATCGCATAACCGGGCCGGATGATCCGCACCTGCTCAAGGCCGGGAATGGAATGCACCAGCGCAATCTGGGCTTCAATCGGCAAGCTGGTCGGGATGCCATTTGGATAGACCTCCGCCGTTTCCACGCCTTCCGGCTCCAGAAAAATCTGATGCCGACCTTTTTCAGGGAAGCGCATCACCTTGTCTTCAATCGAAGGGCAGTAGCGTGCGCCGACTCCTTCAATAATTCCAGCGTACAGCGGCGACTGGCCGATGAAGCTGCGGATGATTGCGTGCGTCCGCTCGTTGGTGTAGGTGATGTGGCAGGGCAGCTGGGGCAGCTCCGGGATTTTGCGCCTGCGGTTGGCGAAGGAGAAAAGCGCGGGCGGATCGTCGCTGTGCTGCGGCTCCAAGCCGGAATAGTCAATGGTCTTGCTGTCCAAGCGCGGCACGGTGCCCGTTTTCATCCGGCCAACGTTGAAGCCTATATGCTTATACCACTGCGTCAGTTTGGTTGAGGGCGCGTCGCCCATCCGGCCTGCGGGGAAGTTTTTCAGGCCGATGTGAATCAGGCCGTTGAGGAAGGTTCCGGTGGCGACCACCACGGCCCGCACCGGGATGATTTCGTCTAACGAAGTGCGGATGCCGGTGACACGGTTGTCCTCAGTCAGGATTTCATCAATCACCGCCTGGCGGATGGCTAAATTCGGCTGCCGCTCCAGCACGGTTTTCATCCGCTGCTGATAAAGGCGGCGGTCGGCCTGCGCCCGCGACGAGCGCACCGCCGGCCCTTTGCTGGTGTTGAGGCGGCGGAACTGGATGCCGGTCGCGTCAATGTTTTTGGCCATTTCGCCGCCGAGCGCGTCAATCTCGCGGACTAAATGCCCCTTGGCCAGCCCGCCGACAGCCGGATTGCAGGACATGGCCCCGATGGTGTCGGCATTGATGATGCAGACCAGCGTCTTGCAGCCCATGCGGGCGGCGGCCAAGGCGGCCTCGCAGCCCGCGTGGCCCGCGCCGATCACGGCGATATCAAATTCAGTCATGGTGCGGTGTTGTGAAAGAACAAGGTGCGACAAATTGCCTTCAGGTGAAATTGCCGCCGTCAGAAGGCTGCGCATCTTGGCTCAGAATAAGAATCTGCTTGTAATCATATGGGATATTCCGAGCGGTGTTTTCAATGCAAAGCTTACACTGTGTCAGCAGTTCCTGGTCCAGTCCGGCAGCGACATGATCCCCCTGTTTATGTTTCTCCTTGTCTTGCAGTTCGTAGTAGAAAAATTTTCGAATTTCATTCTTGCTGTTCCTTTCACAGTGGCTGAAGGTGAAAAGGTCTTGAATGAGATGGCACATCATACCGACAGCTCTGCTTTTTATCTCAAGATAATTTTCGGTGTCAAAAAGTTGCCGGTATTCAATCTTCCGGCAACGGAAAAACAGGCTGCGGAGAGCCGCATTGTCTTGGTATATTCTCGCCTGCGGGTTGATTGCCAAACTGCCAACGGCAAGGATGTTGAAAAAATCAAACCAAGAACTTATCTCCTTCTGCGTGACATCAGGAGCCTCCTGATTTTTCTTCGCCATGGCATGAAGCGAGGCAAGGCTGCCAAAATGCGATTGAAAAATTGCCAGATTGCTGAAAAGAAATGGCATGGTGCCGAATGACTGATAAATATCGTCTTTGCTTTCATAGACAGTATTCGCAGTGATGACAGAAGACAGTATTTGTTGCGGCAGAATAAAGGGATAAGTTTCGTTGGTGATTTCGCACAAATCATTGACTGTGCAGCCGATTCGAATTTCTTCTTTCTGGTCTGCATTTATATCTACAGCATCCAACGCATTATTTGTCCAGCTTGTATGGTGTCCCAGCAGCATGTCTTTTGCCCTCCAGGCAAGTTCGGTCAATATTTTTTCGCTTCGTTCTTGAAAAAAAGCAAGATATCTTTTATATATCGGCTGGGCAGCAAATATTCAACCGGAAAATTTTATGAAAACCGCCCTGATCCAGACCAACCCGACCATCGGCGCGTTTGAGCGCAATCTGGCCCTGCTGCTTGACCGCCTCCGGCAGGCGGAGCAGGCTGGCTGCTGCTTGGCCATTTTCCCGGAGCTGGCCCTCTGCGGCTATCCGCCTCAAGATTTGCTCGAACGCCGCGATTTTCTTCAGGCCCACGACCAGGCCTTGGACAAGCTGATTGCCGCTGTCGGCGAAACCGGCGTGGTGCTTGGCGCGGTCGAGCGGCGCAGCGGGCCGGGCAAGCCGCTGCACAACTCCGCCCTGCTCATCCATCAAGGCAAGGTCGTGCAGCGGGTGCAGAAACAGCTCCTGCCGACCTACGATGTCTTTGATGAGAGCCGCTATTTTGAGCCGGGCGGCCCTGCCCTGCCGGTGAGCTTCGACGGCCTGCGCCTCGGCCTGACCGTCTGCGAAGACATCTGGCCCGGCCCCTATAGCTGCGATCCGGTCGCGGCCCTGTGCCGGGCAGGCAGTCCGCCGGATTTGCTCATCAACATCTCCGCCTCGCCCTATCATCACGGCAAGCTCGGCGAGCGCCGCCGCCTCTTCGCCAGCCTCTGCCAGCGGCACAAGCTGCCGCTGCTCTATGTCAATCAGGTCGGCGGGCAGGATTCGCTCATCTTTGACGGCCACTCAGCGGCGGTGAACGCGCAGGGCGAAATCTGCGCCGCAGCCGCTGGATTCCGTGAAGATATGCTCATCATTAACACGGACGAGCTGCGCAGCAAATCTTCCTGCGCCGCGCCGGAAGACTCCATCGCCCAAGTTGAAGCGGCCCTTGTGCTCGGCCTGCGCGATTATCTCCGCAAAACCGGCTTCCGCAAGGCGGTGCTTGGCCTGTCCGGCGGAATTGATTCAGCGGTGACAGCAGTTTTGGCGGCGCAGGCCATTGGCCCGGACAACCTGCTCGGCGTGGCTCTGCCCTCGCCCTACACCGCGCAGATGAGCATTGACGACGCGCAGGCGTTGAGCCGCAATCTCGGCTGCGCCTTTGAAATCATTCCGATAGCCGGGACGATGGAAGCCTATCATCAGGCTTTGGCTCCGCTCTTCGCCGGGCTGGCCGAGGACGTGACCGAGCAGAACATCCAAGCCCGCATCCGGGGCAATCTGCTCATGGCCTTGTCGAACAAATTCGGCGGGCTGCTGCTTTCCACCGGCAACAAGTCGGAAATGGCAGTCGGTTACTGCACCTTGTACGGCGACATGAGCGGCGGACTGGCTGTGCTGGCCGACGTGCCCAAGGTGATGGTCTATGAACTGGCCCGCTGGATGAACCGCAGCGGCGAAGTCATCCCGGAGCGGATCATCACCCGCCCGCCGACAGCGGAGCTGAAGCCGAATCAGTTGGATCAGGACGACCTGCCGCCCTACGAAGTGCTCGATCCGATCTTGGCCGCCTATATAGAGGAGCATTGCAGCGCGGAGGAAATCGCGGCGCGGGGCTTCAGCCTAGAAACCGTGCGCGGCATCATCCGCCGCATACTCCGCAACGAGCACAAGCGCAAGCAGGCGGCTTTGGGCCTGAAGGTGACGAGCAAGGCCTTCGGCAGCGGGCGGCGCTGGCCGATTGCCCAAGGCTTCAGCGGATGAAAAAATTGCCTATGCCGCCACGTTGATTGCGTCCCCAGCCTTGGCGGTGCCGCCCTGAATGACCTTGGCGAACAGCCCTTCTTTGGGCATGATGCAGTCGCCGGTGGCTTTTTTGATCGCGCAGCCGTCGTTGTGGCATTTTTTGCCGATCTGGGTGATTTCCAGCACAATTTCGTCGCCAAGGCGCAGGCGTTCGCCGACTTTGATCGCCGCCAGGTTCAAGCCGCGCGTGACAATGTTCTCGGCAAACGCGCCGTCTTTGAGCTGCGGCAGCTTCTCTTTCACGGCATCAATGCTCTCCCCGGCCAGCAGGGAAACCTGCCGGTGCCAGTCGCCGCCGTGCGCGTCCCCGGCTATGCCGAAGCCGACCTGAAATTCCGCCTGCGCCACCGGCTTTTTCGCTACGCCTTTCTTTGTGCTGATGCAGATTGCTGCAATGACTGCGCTCATGAATGTTCTCCTGTTGTTGGTTGCAAATTAAGCAGAATAAATTTGTATAATTATAATGAGCAGTTCATATAAGCGCAAGTCGCTGGGCGGATCGTTCAGCGTGATGCAGTGTTGAAGGTATTCCCGAACGATTGCGGCAAGTTCTTCATTCACCTCCAGCAGCGGCAGCTCGGCAACAAATTGCATCGTCCAAAGCCGCTTCGCCGTTGATTCTGGTTCATCATGTTAACGGGATGCTTGTTTCGAGACAAGGAAATATCCTTCCCTGCATCTCAAACGTCGTGGTTACGGCAATCATGCTGAAGACGACAAATTCACCGGCAGAAGTGCGGTTCGAGAATCGCCTGTACAGGATTTTGTTTTGTTTCTTCGGGCAAAAATGGTACAAAACACTATGCGCTCACGGCTACAGTCTGAACTCCTCTCCCGGTGACATCTCATGGCACAGATAGATTCGTATTTCAAGCAGATGAAAGAGCGCGGGGCCAGCGACCTGCACATGGTGGTCGGCTTTCCGCCCCTGCTGCGCCTGCGCGGCGAGCTGGTGCCGCTGGACGAGCCGGTGCTGACCGCAGAGAGCAACGAGCGCATCCTCTTTGAAATCCTCGACCCGGATCAGCAGGCCATCGTCAAGAAAAATCGCGATTTCGACAAGGCCTACGCGCTGGAGGGCGTGGGCCGCTTCCGCTGCAATTTCCTCTATCAGCACCGGGGCATCGGCGCGGTGTTCCGCATCATTCCGACCAAAATCCTCACCGTGGAGCAGCTTGGCCTGCCGGAGGTGGTGAAAAGCATTGCTGACTACGTGCGCGGCATGGTCTTAGTCACTGGCCCGACCGGCAGCGGCAAATCCACAACTATGGCCGCGATCATCAATCTGATCAACGACAAGCACCCGAAGCACATCATCACCATTGAGGATCCGCTCGAATTCGTCCACCCAAACAAGCAGTGCGTCTTTTCGCAGCGGGAAATCGGCAGCCACGCCAAGAGCTTCGCCAAGGCTCTCTCCGTGGCCAACCGCGAGAACCCGGACGTGATTCTTGTCGGCGAGATGCGCGATCTCGAAACCATCTCCGCTGCCCTGACCTGCGCCGAGCTGGGAATTCTCGTGTTTGGCACGCTGCACACCAACAGCGCGGCCAAGACCATAGACCGGATCATCAATGCCTTTCCGGCGGAAGAGCAGGCGCAGACGCGCACCATGCTGGCGGATTCGCTCAAGGCGGTCATCGCCCAGCAGCTTCTCAAAACCAAGGACGGCAAGGGCCGCTGCGCCGCGCTGGAAATTCTCATTGGCTCCAACGCCTTGGCCAGCATCATCCGCGACGGCAAGATCAACCAGATTGAGTCCATGATCCAGACAGGCACTGGACAAGGAATGCAAACTATGGATCAGTGCCTGCAACGAATGATTGAGGAGGACAAAATCACCGTAGCCGCAGCGCGGGAGAAGGCCATTAACAAAAGTCTCTTCCCGGTGCCGGATGAGGAATAGTCATGAATCATAAGAAGACACTCTTTTGCGTCAGCCTCAGCACCTTGCTGTTTACTGCTCCGGCATTCAGTCAAGTGCTGCCTCCTCCTCAATCTGCGGAGCAAACATCTGCCAGCGAAACTGGCTGGTGGAACAATCTGCCCAAGGAGAAGAAAGCTCTGTACGCCAATGCTGCCGCTGTCTCCTTTGTCACTCTTTACGGTTTTGCTGACTGGGATTATGGCTCCGCCGGTTTTTCCTTTGCCCATGAAGGCTGGTTTGAAAAGGATTCCAAATACGGCGGCGCGGACAAAGCCGGGCATTTTTGGGCCACCTTCGCACTTTCGGACGCATTCACCGGCCTGTACAAGCATTGGGGGTATGATTCGCATCCTGCCAGCAGCTACGGCGCGTTCTCCGCATGGGCCGTGCAGGCTCTGATGGAGCTTGAGGATGGCACCAGCAAAAGCCAAGGCTTTGACTGGGCGGACATGACGATGAACACGATTGGCGCACTGACCAGCGTGCTGCTGGAGCGGTACCCGGACTTGGACCGTAAAATAGATTTCCGCGTTGAATATGCCTTCAATACGAAAATCAACGGCATTTTTGACGACTATTCCAACATGTATTATGCTGTGGCCGTTAAGCTCGACGGCTTTGACGCGCTGGAGAACACCTGGCTGCAATGGTTTGAACTGCAAGGCGGCTACTATTCACGGGGATACGACACAACGGAGCTGGCCAAGGAGCGCGATCTGTATGTCGGTGTCAGCGTTAATTTTTCCAAGCTCTTCCGGCAGCATGACTATCAGAAAACCGGCAAGCTGCTGGAGTATCTGCAAGTTCCCTACACTGTGCCGAAATTGCACGACAAGCTCAATTGAGTTGCGCCCTGCGCAAAAGACGCAGCGGTTTGCAAAGATATTGACAAGCAGCGGCGGAAAAAAGTAATCTCGCCAGCAGTCAGCCGCGCAATTCCCTGTTCTGCGGCTTTTTCATGAATTTCATTCAGACATCGGCAGAAAAAATGACACAGACAGACGCTCCCGCGTCGCCGCGCTACAGCGAGGCCGGGGTTGACATTGACAAGGGCAACGCCTTTGTTTCCCGCATCAAGCAGCTTGTCCGCGAAACCCACGGCAAAGCGGTGATTGACGACATCGGCGGTTTTTCCGGCCTCTTCAGCATCGGCAATGCTGGCTTGAATGATCCGGTGCTGGTGGCTTCCACCGACGGCGTGGGCACGAAGCTGAAAATCGCCCAGCTCTGCGGCAAACACGACACCATCGGCATTGATCTGGTGGCGATGTGCGTCAACGACGTGATCGTCTGCGGGGCCAAGCCGCTTTTTTTCCTTGATTACTTCGCTTCCTCCGCGCTTGATCTGGACGTGGCGACGGACGTGATCAAGGGCATCGCCGACGGCTGCAAGCAGGCGGGCTGCTCGCTCATCGGCGGTGAGACGGCAGAAATGCCGGGCATGTATCAGCCGGGCGATTACGATTTGGCGGGCTTCACCGTCGGCATCTGCGACCGCGCCGCGATCATTGACAAAAGCAGCGTCAGGCCGGGCAACAAGATCATCGGCCTGGCCTCGTCCGGCCTGCACTCCAACGGTTATTCTTTAGTGCGGAAGATCGTTTTCGAGGAGCTGGGACTGAAGGTAGGCGATCAGGTGGAGGAGCTGGGCAGCACGCTGGGCGAAACGCTGCTCAGGCCGACCCGGATTTATGTGGCCAGCGTCCTCCGCGTCCTGCGCAATTATAAAATCAACGCCTTGGTGCACATCACCGGCGGCGGCTTCTTTGACAACATCCCCCGCGTGCTGCCGGAGAGCTGCAAGGCGGTGATTGAGAAGGGCAGCTGGCCGGTGCCGCCGATCTTCTCCTTCTTGCAGGAGAAAGGCCGGGTCACAGAGGCGGAAATGTACCGCGCCTTCAACATGGGCATCGGCATGATGGCGGCGGTCAGCGCGGCTGATGCCGAGGCGGTGATGCAGCAGTTCCAAGCGATGGGCGAGCAGGCCTTCCTCATCGGCGAAATCGCCGCCGCCAAGCCGGGCGAAGCACAGGTGCTGATCAACGGGCTGGCCTGATCAGCCAGCCATGCCGCCCTGAATTTTTTCGATCCCATCCGCCAGCGCGGGCAGATTCACGACTAGAGTTTGCCCGCGCAGCAGCTCCGCTGTTCCCCGAACACCTGCGTTCTTCTTGTTATTGCCTGCATACAGTTGACTCGCTGATTCCATAAGAAACTTGAATCCACGTCGCGGAGGTTGCATTCCCTCAGCCAACTTTGCCACAGGAGAACACCATGCCCAGCCCATTCACCCCCGATCAGCTTGCCAGCCTGTCCGCCCAGATTGACCAGCAGCTTGCCCTGCTAAGGGACGAGCCATCTAACGATATTCTTCGTGGTCACGTCATCAGCACTCAGGGAGACCCATCCCCTTCTATCAGCGGTAAGCCAGACAAGCAGGACATCCCCGACCGCCTGCCCGCGCAGTGGCAGATAATTGCCGCTGTGACCAAGGAGGAGCCGCGCAGCTTCTGGCAAAAGTTCAAGCAGGCTGCCCGCCGCGATCTCTGCGAGGAAGGCGGCGTGCTGTATGCTCAGTGGCAAAGACACCGCGACCTGAGCAGCAAGAGCGTGCTGGAGTCCTTCGGCGCAGTCCTTGTGGCAATGGGCTATTCCGGCAATGCCCTGCAAGTGCTGGCCGTGGCTGCGGGAGTGATAGTCCTGCATCTCGGCTGCACCGTCATCTGCGAGCAAGCCTGATCATGCCCTTGGAACTCCGCCTTGCCTTTTCCGGCTTCACTCATGTCGCTGTTTTCTTGCATGGCAAGACGGAGGAATATTCCCCATCTGCGGCCTTCACCAGTCCGCTGAATGAGAAGGAGATGGCCGAACTCCGCTGGTACGTGGAGGACTACGGCACCGGCTACCGGGCGGAGCCGGACGATGAACGGGCCGCCGCAGTCCGTGACAAGCTGCCTATCTGGGGAGCGGCGTTGTTCTCTGCTGTATTTGACAGCGCCCGCAAGGCAGCCGAGCTGTTCCGCAGCTTCTTGGATGCTGCGGAAGAAGGCCGCGTCCTCAGCATAGCTGCCGACCACCCGGCTGTGCTTTCTCTGCCGTGGGAGCTGCTGGCTGCGCCGGGCGGCTCCTTTCTTTTCAACGAAAAGCCGCGCATCTCCATCCGCCGGGGTCTGCCTGCCGCAAAACAGGAATGCGACCAGCAGCCTCGTGCGGCCAAGCCTGCGCTGCGGCTGCTCTTCATCATCAGCAGGCCGGACGGAGCCGGGTTCCTCAATCCCCGCAGCGATGCCCAAGCGGTGTTGAACGCCTTGGAGCAGCAGAAGCAGGTGCGGGTGGAGGTCGAGTTTCTTCGGCTGGCAACTTTGGCGGAACTGAAGAAGCGGTTAGATAACAAAGAAGCCCCGGTGGACATCGTCCACTTTGACGGCCACGGCGTATTAGCCAAGAAGCAGGGCTGGCTGCTCTTTGAAGGCGAGTGGGGCGGTGCAAAGAACGTTTCGGGCAAGGCATTTGGCGAGCTGCTCAACAGCAATCACACCGGCTTGGTGGTGCTCTCTGCCTGCCAGTCGGCGATGATGGACAGCGAAGACCCGATGAGCGGCGTGGCGGCCCAGCTCGTTCATGCGGGCATTCCTGCGGTCATCGCCATGAGTTACAGCGCCTTGGTCGCCACAACTGAGCAGCTCTTTGCCGAGTTCTACCGCAGCTTGTTCGAGGGCCGCAGCGTGGCACGTTCGCTGGACGAGGCCCGGCACGCTCTCCGTTCCAACCCTGAACGCGGCACCCGCCTGCGCGGGGCGCACAATGCGCAGGAAGTGAGGCTGGAGCTGCACGACTGGTTTCTGCCAGCCTTGTATCAGAGCGGGGCGGACATGACCCTGCTCAGTGCGGCTGCGGACGAGAGCCTGCTGCCCAACGCTGCGCCGCTGCACAATCTGCCGCCAGTGCAGGAGTCCGGATTCTTTGGCCGGAGCTGGGAGCTGTGGCAGATCGAACGCTTCTTCGCAGTCAATCACTGCCGCCGCATCTCCATCACCGGCTTTGGCGGGCAGGGCAAGACTGCGCTGGCTTGCGAGGCAGGCCGCTGGCTGCTGCGCACCAAGCTCTTCCAGCGGTCCTGTTTAGTCAGGTTTGACTCGTATCAAGGCTGCGACCCGGTGAGCATGGCGGTCAGCACGATGAGCGCGGTCTTTGAGGAGAGCCTGCTTGATGCGGCGGCGGCCCAAGCATCTCTGGAGAACACCGCCACCCTGCTGATTCTCGACAACCTTGAATCCTTGGCTGCTTGCGGCGCACTGGCCGAGCTGCTTGATGCCGCAGCCGCGTGGTCAGAGGCTGGGGAGAGCCGCGTCCTCCTCACTTCGCGCCAGCCAGACTTCCAGCATCCCGCCTATCCGCTGACTGGCAGCTACGATCATCGGCACATTGCCTTGCAGGGCTTGCGTGAAGACGATGCGGTGGCTTGGTTCGACGAAATGCACCGTCTGCCGCCAGAGGCAACGCAGCCGAGGCCGCAGCGTGATGTCCTGGTCACGCTCTTTGAGCAGGTGGGCTTTCATCCCCTGTCCATCAGCCTGCTGGCGCAGCAGCTCAAGGAGCGCGGCCCGGCGGATGTGGGGGAACGGCTGGAGGCGTTGCTGGCCTTGCAGCCGCTGAACCGGGAAGACCGCAGTTTGCTGGCCTCGCTGGAGCTGTCCATTGAGCGGCTGCCCACGCGCTGCCTGCCGCTGCTGAACAGGCTGGGTGTCTTTGCCGGGGGAGGATTGGAAGTGGTAGTGCAGGATGTGACTGGCATTGAGGAGGCTGACTGGCAGGAGCTGCACAGCCATCTGCTCCGGGCCGGGCTGATGCAGGAAGAGCGGCTGCCGGTGGTTGATAAGACATTCTTGCGCTTCCACCCGACCTTGGCCCCAGCCTTGTGGCAGAAGCTGGGCAAGGAGGAGAAAGACCAACTGACGAAACGCTATTGTCAAGCGTATTATCAGCTTTCCGAGAAGATGTATAAGCTGGACGACACGACCCCCCATGCCGCCCGCGCTGTTGCCAAGCACGAGCTGCCGAATATGCTCCGCGCTGTCCATGCCGCCTTGCAGACAGGCAGGAACGAAGAGAGCGTGGACTTTGCTGAAAGGGTCAATCTCTTTCTCCACGTCTTCGGTCGGCGGCAGGACTATCAAGAACTGACTGAGGCAGCGGCCAAGGCAAGTGGAGTTGTCGGCTCGCAGGCTTGGTTTCTTTCCCGCAGCAACCAAGGCGAGCAGCTTCGGCAGAGCGGCCAGCCTGCTGCAGCGGCGCAGGTTTTTAAGGACATCCTTGCCGGGCTGAAGGAGACTCTTAGCTATAATCGTTGCCAAACCCTTGGTAGATTGGGCCGTTGCTGCCGAATGCAAGGCTATTCTGCCCAAGCGGAGCAGCTTTACCGGCAGGAGATAGCCCAGCTTGCACAGATAGAGCAGAGCGACTGGGTGAGGCGGCTGACCGGATCGGCTTGGACGGATTTGGCAGATGTGCTCTGTGACCAGAAACGGTATAGGGAGGCCAAGACAGCCTATCAAGCCTCCTTGGAGATCAAGGGAGAGATAGATGATGTGCGGGGCCGGGCGATAGTTACAGGCCAGCTCGGCACCTTGGCACGGAGACAGGGCGAGCTGGCTGAGGCGGCAGAGCGATATCGGGAAGCCTTGACCCTCTTTCAGGGTATCAACGAACCTGTAAGTGAGGCTGTGTATTGGCACCAACTTGGCATGGTTTATCGTGACGCAGAGCACTGGGAGACAGCAGAGCAGGCGTATCGGCAGGCCGCTCGGTTGAAGGAGGAGCATGGCTTGCTTGGTGGCAGAAACGGGGCTGGCACATGCTGGCAGCATCTCGGCCAAGTCTGCATGTTTACAGGCCGCTTGGCAGAGGCGGAGCAGTGGTTCAATAAGGCATTGGCAGCCTTTCAAGGTGCGGAAGACCGGCCCCAAGCCGCCAGCGTCCTCAATAATCTTGCCAGCCTGCTGGCCAAATATCCAGTCCGTTTGGATGAGGCCCGCCGCCTGGCTGAGGAATCATTGGCCATCAAAGAGATCTTTGACCCGGCAGGAGCCGAGATATGGAATACCTATAGGCTGCTGGCCCATATCGCCGAGAAGCAGGGCGACAGCAGCCAGGCTGCTGCCTACCGCGCCAAGGCAGAGCAGGCCTTTGCGCCGTATGCCAGCAGGGAATGAGCGGGGTTGGCGTAAGGGCGGTTCGCGAACCGCCCTTACAGGTGGCGGAGAGACACTATGCTGTGAATCGTGCTTGCACTGTAGTGGAACCAGCCATTGCACTACAGTGCAAGCCTCTTTTCCACTATAGTGGAAACCTCAGTTCCACTATAGTGCAACCGCCAGTCACAGCCTGCTGGCCGCTTGGCTGCGAGGAGGCTGTCATCATCCGCGCCATATTGCAGGGCATAGGCGGAAGACTGTAGGGGCAAAAAATCTTTTGCCCCTACAGGAGAAAAGCAGCCAGGCTCCTTCCCTTCACCCCCTTTTCATCGCCTCTTCCACCAGCTCATAGATCAGCTCGTGCGCCTGCTTGGGAGACAGCTCGTCGGGGTCAACGTCCTTGAGCAGCTGGCGCAGGCAGTCCTCCTTGGGCGCGAAGAGCGAGAGCTGACAGGGATGCTGCTGCCCCTGCTTCCGTTCCTTTCGCGCAGACACGGCAATGGTCGGCTCGCCGGTCGGTGTGAACTCTCCCCGCTCGATGTTGGTCAGTATCTCCTGCGCCCGTTGCACCACCTGCTTGGGCACACCCGCAAGGGCCGCCACCTGAATGCCGTAGCTGCGGCTGGCCGCGCCCTTCACCAACTTGTGCAGGAAGATGATGCTGCCTTTATGCTCCCGCACCGCGATGGAGTAATTCCTGATGCGCGGGTGCGTTGTTGCTAAGTCGGTCAGCTCATGATAATGGGTGGCGAACATCGTCTTCACCCCGCGTCCGTTCTTGTCAGCCAGCTCTTCGGCCACCGCCCAAGCTATGGCCAAGCCGTCATAGGTGGAGGTGCCGCGCCCGATCTCATCTAATATGACCAAGCTCCTCTCGGTGGCGTTGTTGAGGATGTTGGCGGTCTCGTTCATCTCGACCATGAAGGTGGACTGGCCGCGCCGCAGATCGTCCATAGCCCCGACCCGCGTAAAGATGCGGTCAATCAGGCATATCTCCGCCTGCGCCGCTGGGACAAAGCTGCCGATGTGGGCCATCAGGACAATGAGGGCGATCTGCCGCAGCACCGTTGACTTGCCCGCCATATTCGGCCCGGTGATGATCAGCAGCTCCTGCGCCTCCTGATCGAGCAGCACGTCATTGGGGACAAACCTGCCCGCGTCCATGCTCCGCTCAATCACCGGATGGCGGCCCTCGACTATGCAGAGCGCGTCGCCCGTGCTGACCTGCGGCTTGGTGTAGTGATAGCGGGCGGCGGCCTCGGCCAGACTGACCAAGAAATCAGCGCGGGCCACGGCATGGGCGGTCTGCAGCAGCCGCTCGCTTTGCGCGGCAATCTGCTCCCTGATCTGAATGAACAGGTCGTATTCGAGCAGCAGCCGCTTCTCCTCGGCAGTGGCGATCTTCTCTTCCAGCTCCTTCAGCTCTGGGGTGATGAAGCGTTCGGCATTGGCCAGGGTCTGCTTGCGGATGAAGTAATCTGGCAACTCGCCTTTCTGCTGGGCGCGGCTGATCTCGAAATAGTAGCCGAAGACCCGGTTGTAGCCCACCTTGAGCTTGGCAATGCCGCTGCGCTGCCGTTCCTTGGCCTCCAGTTCAGCGACCAACTGCTTGCCGTCTCGGAGCAGGCGCAGCAGCTCGTCAAGTCCGGCATGAAAACCCTCGCGGATCAGGCCGCCCTCACGCAGCGTCACCGGCGCGTCATCCCGAATGGCACGGTGGATGAGATCATGCAGGTCAAAGAGCGGGTCCAGCTCCAGGCCGATCTCTTGCAGCAGGACGGGCGGCGCGTTGAGCAGCAGCTTCTTCAGCTCCGGCAGGCAGGCCAGCGAGCACTTGAGAGCCGCCATGTCGCGGGCGTTGCCATGCCCAAGGACGAGGCGGCTGCACAGGCGTTCCATGTCGTAAATGCCCTTGAGCTGCTCCTGCATCTCCTGCCGACGCAGGCTGTCGCTGACCAAGTTGTCCACCGCATTCAGCCGCTGCTCGATCCGCGCTTTGTCCTGCAAGGGGAAGAGGAGGCGTTGCCGGAGCAGGCGCGCGCCCATCGGCGTGCTGGTCAGATCAAGCACTGAGAGCAGCGAGCCGGCCCGCTTGCCGCCAATCAGGGTCTCGGTCAGCTCCAAATTGCGCCGCGAGGACTCATCTATAATCAGGAAGCCTGAGCGGGTGAGCAGGCGGAGCTGGCGGATGAAGGTCAGCTCGGTCTTCTGGGTTTCTTGAATGTACGCCAGCAGGCCGCCCGCCGCCCGGATGCCGCTGTCCAGCCCTTCGCAGCCAAAGCCTGCCAAGCTGCTGATGCGGAAATGCTCCAGCAGCGTGCTGCGGGCGGCGTGGCCCTCAAAGCTGCTGTCAGGGCGCAGGGTGAGACAGAGGCTGGGCAGGAGCGTCTTCAGGCTTTCGGTGAGCGCGGCCAGCGGCTCGGCCTCCTCTTCCGCCAGCAGGATTTCCGCAGGCTGCATCCGGGTGATTTCATCCTCAACCAAGTCAAAGCGGCCCTCGTTGATTGGCGCTTCGCTGATGAGGAAATTGCCGGTGGAGACATCAAGAAAACTGAGGCCGACGGCCAGCAGCTTCTGCCCTTTGCGGGCCGCTGCCAAGGCGCAGACAAAGGTGTTGCTCTTGGCATCCAAGAGCTGCTCGTCCGTGGTCACGCCCGGCGAAACCACCCGCACCACCTCGCGCCGCACTATGCCCTTGGCCTGCTTGGGATCCTCCACCTGCTCGCAGATGGCCACCCGGAAGCCCGCCTGCACCAGCTTGCTGAGATAACCGGAAACCGCGTGGTAGGGCACGCCGCACATCGGCACTTCGTTCTCATCGCCCTTGTTGCGCGAAGTGAGCGTGATGCCCAGCACCCGCGAGGCTTTCTCCGCGTCCTCAAAGAACATCTCGTAGAAGTCGCCCATGCGGTAGAACAGGATGGTGCCGGGATGTTGCTCCTTGATTTCGAGGTACTGCCGCAGCATGGGAGTCATCTTGAGAACGGCTGGGGAGGCGGAGGCGGTGTCAGTGGGCACGATGCTGGGTGATGGGGTGGAGGTTGATTGGGACATGGCGTAGGGGCGGTTCGCGAACCGCCCTTACATGGTTGCAATAATTGACAAGACTTCATCCTCCGAGACAAACTCGTTCTTCCTGCCCTCGGCTATGGCGTTGGCCAAGCCGACTTCCTCCAGAGCCTCCAGCAGGATGTCGCGGATCAAGTCGCGCTTGGTGCGGAGCAGCTCAATCATCACTTCAGTAAGAAGCTCCTTGGTCTTATCGTCACTGATTGAAAGTTCCATGCTGGTTATCTTGGTTGAATGTCACTGGTGTGTTGTCATAGAACTTACTGGTTCTTCTGCTCTATCTTCTTCCGCTTGGCGCGCTGCTGCTTCAGCCGCTTGAACAATTCGTCAAGCACGGCGTTGGCATTGATTCCTATGCCGAACAAGCTGGGTTTCAGTTCCAGCATATTATGCGCCCGTTCGATAAATGATTTTTCGTCCTCAAGCTGCCTATCCTCCATGCGCATAACGATGCTGAGTATCTTCTCCAGCACGTCAGCTTGTTCATTGAACTGCACCAAGCCCAGCAACTCCTTCACGCTGTACTCTTTCTCTGAATCATCGGGAAGATATTCATCCCTGCCCTTCTCCGCGAGCTTGAGCAAGGTGCTGTAGCGGGCCGTCACATCCGGGGCATCAGGCATGGGCACCAGCTCGTTGACATTGAGCTGCTCAAAGGTGGCGTTGATCTCGCGGAAGAAGAGCAGCAGCACGGCGAAGTAGTCCTTGCGCTGGCTGCCGTTGACAAAGATGCTGATCTGCCGCGTCTCGTTGTCCGCTCTGACCAAAGCCTCCGCGCCGAACTCCTCATTCACCAAGACTGCGCCGGTGCGCCAGCGCAGATCGCCCTTGATGTCCTTATGCACCTTGACCAAGAAGCGCGGGAAGACTGAAGGCGGCAGAAAGTGCGGATAATGGAGGATGAAACGCAGGCAGGCGGATTCGTCAAAGCTGAATTCCGGCTCCTTCACCGGCAGCAGTTGCGGGATGAGCACACGCTCGTTGTCGAGGTCGTAGCACAGCTCAAACTTCTGCATCAGCTTGAGCAGATACGGATGCTTCTCTCTGGGGTATTCGTAATCGTCCTTGCTGCGCTTCTCCAGCAGTTCACGCAGGTCATCTTTGTGGAGCACGCCGCCCTGCCGCGCTGTTTTCTCCGCCGTGATTAAGCGATACACACCGTTGGTCAGCCAGAGCGGATTGAGCACGTGGGTGGCATCCAGCTCCAGGTCTTTGAAATGCACGGCCACGCCGAGATCATGGAGGAACTCAACCAGCACCTCTTGGCTGGCGCGTTCGGGAATGCCCGCCTCTTGGCAATAGCTTTCGTACTCATCGCAGCTGATGTACGGCTGCGGCATCTGCTCCAGCCGCTCCTTGACCAGAAACCAGCTTTTCGGCCAGCGGATTTCCAGCATCTCCACCCGCGCCAGCTCCGTCAGCAGGGCGGCGCGGAACTCCATTATTCCCGCGTCCTTCTTGCAGGAGGTGGAATAGAAGCCTTTGATGGCTGGATACTTGCGTTTCAGGTGTACACTGTTGATGGCAAAGCCGCAGTTCTCATCCTGCTTGTTGAGGACGATCAGCACCGGCGAGCTGCCGCCAAAGGTGCTGACATGCCGCAGCCAGTATTCCGCCTGCTCGTCTTTGCGGCCATCCAGCACGATGACATACAGGCTGCGCTTGGACAGGAAGAACTGGTGCGTGGCGTGCATGATCTCCTGGCCGCCAAAGTCCCAGATATTGGCCTTGATCGGCGTGCTGGCTGCCTCCACGTTCCACGGCGTGATGCGGATGCCATGCGTCACAGGCTCCTGCGGGTCAAACTCGTTGCTGATCAGCCGCTTGGTCAGCGAGGTCTTGCCAGATGCGCCGTCACCGAGAAGGAGGATTTTTACTTGGTTGAGGGGATGGTCTTCTTGTTGGAGGGAGGCGAAATACTGACGGATGGCTTTGATGCCTTGCGTGGCTATCTCAAGAGGCGGGGAGATGAGGGGGTTGCCGTTAAGGAGAAGATATTCCAGCTTGGTGAGCTGGCCGATTTCTGGCGGCAGGGTGGTAAGTTGGTTGCCGCCGAGGTGAAGCTCCGTCAAGCTGGTAAACTGGAACAGCTCCATCGGCAGGTTGGTGAGTTTATTATTCCAGAGGTAAAGTTTTTGCAGATTCCTGAGTTGGCCGAGTTCCTGCGGCAGGGCAGTGAGTTTATTCTCCCAGAGGTGAATCTCTCGCAGACTCCTGAGCTGGCATATCTCCTTCGGCAGGGTGGTGAGATTGTTGGCACTGAGGTCAAGTGTCGTTAGGTTAGTAAGCTGAAACAGCTCCGGCGGCAGGGTAGTGAGTTTTTGTCTGCGCAGGTAAAGATAAGTCGCCCCGCTTGCCTTTGCCTCCTCTATCACCTTCAGCAGCTCTTCATTCGTCATCGCCTGCGCACCTGTGGTGGTTGTTGTGTAGGGGCAGGCCCCCGTGCCTGCCCTTTGCTGCATTCTGCCAAGAAAGGGCGGCCACAGGGGGCCGCCCCTACGGCAATCATCCTCAAGGGTACCCTGCCGCCAAACTGGAGGGTACCCATCAGACACGCTGATGGGTGCCCACTAACTTCTTCATCGCCTGCGCACAAAACATCAAAGGAAGGAGGATGCACGGAGTCGCTTACGCAAACTCCACGCTCACCGGGCAGTGGTCAGAGCCGTGGATGTCGTCGTGAATCTCCGCCGCCCGCACCCGGCCTTGGCTTTTCGCGTCCACGAGGAAATAGTCAATCCGCCAGCCGACATTGCGCTGCCGGGCCGCAGTGCGGTAGCTCCACCACGAGTACCGCTGCGGCTCCGGGTGGAAGAGGCGGAAGGTGTCGGCGTAGCCCGCTTGCAGGATTTCCTCGAAGCCTGCTCGCTCTTCCGGCGAAAAGCCGGGATTCTGGACATTGGCCTTCGGGTTGGCCAAGTCAATCTCTTTGTGCGCCACGTTGAGATCGCCGCAGAGCAGCACAGATTTTTCCGCCGCCAAATGGTTGAGGTGGGCAAGCATGGCTCGATTGAATTCGAGTTTGAAGGCCAGCCGCTTCAGGCCATCCTGGGTGTTGGGAAAATAGGCGGCGACCAAGTAAAAATCAGCAAATTCCAACGTCAGTGCCCGGCCTTCGCTGTCAAATTCCTCGCGGCCCAAGCCGTAGATCACCCGTAGCGGCTCCATGCGGCTGAAGACCGCCACACCGGAATATCCTTTCTTTTTCGCCGGATGCCACCAGGCTTGATAGCCGGGAATGCTCCGCGCCGCTTCCGGCAGCTGCTCCGGGAAGGCTTTGATTTCCTGCAAGGCGAATATGTCTGCGTCAAGACGGCGGACAGCATCGAGAAAGCCTTTGCCTGCAATTGCCCGCAGGCCGTTGACGTTCCATGAAACCAGCCGCAGGGCCGGTTTGTCCGCAGAGAGTTCCTTTTTCATAGGCAGCTTGCGCGGTGTGATGTCTATGCACGGGCAAATATCTGCCAGCGGGCAGCGGTCGCAATGCGGAAAACGCGGCTTGCACAGAGCTTGGCCAAAAGCGACGAGCAAGGAGTTGATTTCCAGCCAATATGGCGCAGGCAGCTTGGCGCGGAGGGCCATTTCCGTGGCCAAAGGCGTGTCCGTCTCGACGTAGCCCCAGAGATTCATGATCCGGTGAACGTGGGTGTCCACGCAGATGGCAGGCTTTTTGAAGGCCACAGCCACAACGAGGTTGGCAGTCTTGCGGCCAACGCCGGGCAGGCGGATCAGCTCCTCGACCGTCTCCGGCACCGTGCCGCCGAAGTCCCGTGCCAAGGCGGCGGGCAGCTCGGCCAAGTATCTCGCCTTGCTGTGAAAAAATCCGACCGGATAAATCAGCCGCTCCAGCTCGGCAACTGAGAGCTTGGCTAAATCTTCCAGATTCTCCGCCCGGGCAAAGAGCCGCCGGGCCGCCGCCGCTGTCACCTCGTCCTTGGTGCGGGCGGAAAGGATGGTCGCGGCCAGCACCTTGAAGGGATCTTCGGTCTGCGCGGCGATCAGGTCAACAATCGGCGCCTGCCAGCTTGCGGCTTCCTTGCGCAGTCGGGCGACGGCCTCATCAATGGGGAAGGTCATGTAGCGACCTAATCTAATGTCCAAGTCCTGTTCACAAGGAGTGCGCCAATGGATTGAGACAACAGAAGATACAACAAGAGGTGCTGCGGAAGGGCTTCATGATGGTCGGGGCGGAGTGATTCGAACACTCGACCTCCTGCTCCCAAGGCAGGCGCGCTAACCAGGCTGCGCTACGCCCCGACGGATGAAGATTGCTGCGTCCATTCATTGTACCGGCTTTTCGTGTCGAGCGCAACCTTTTTCGTTTTTTCCGCTTGACTCTTTTCCGCCGCTGTGCTAAATAATCTGCCAGCAACGCTGCCGCAAGGCGGTGCAGCAATCCTCGGTAGCTCAGTCGGTAGAGCAGGTGACTGTTAATCACCCTGTCGGCGGTTCGAGTCCGTCCCGGGGAGCCAAAGAATGTTCAAGCCCGCTGGAGAAATCCTGCGGGCTTTTTCGTTTCCGCCGTCCCGCAGCAGCGTCTCATCCGCCTGATTCTCTTGCGCAAAGGCGCAGTCTCTGCTATTATCGCTTGCCGCAGCGCAGTTCGTGCTTACCGTTCCGCAAACAATCCATTTCGCCGCGCAGCAGCGGCGTTCCGTTTATTTCAGCCGCAAGGAAAGCAAAATGACCGAAATCCAGAAGCCCCTTCAAGCCGTGATCGCCGAGCAGGAAAAAATCTGCAAGGAGCACCCAAACAACATCATCGCCCATCACACCCTTGGTTTGCTCTACCGCCAAGCAGGCCGCCCTGACGAGGCTGTCCGCGAGCTGGAGCGGGCCATCGAGCTGGACGACCACTCAGTGGAGAGCTACATCAATCTTGGCGCGATTTATTTTGACCGGGGCGACGTTGCCCGCGCCTTGGAGCTGAACGAGAAGGCTCTGGCCATCACGCCCAACATGGCTGAGGCGCACGTCAACATCGGCCTGATCCGTCAGCAGCAGGGCGACGCGGCAGCAGCGGTGGAGTGCTATGAAAAAGCAATTCAGATTGATCCGCGCCTGCTCACTGCCTGGCTGAATCTGACCTCGGCCTGCACCATGCTGGAGCAGGATGACAAGGCGGAAGAAGCAGCACGGCAGGCGGTGACATTGGAGCCGGACAGCGGCATGGCCCATAATAATCTGGCCGTTGCGCTTTACTTCAAGGGCAAGTTCAAGGAGGCCATGCAGCATCTGGAGCGGGCGAAAGAGCTGGGCTATTCCGTGGATCCCCGCTTCGTCCAAGGGCTGCAGGCCAAGCTGGAGCAGTAGCATGGCGGCGGGAAAACAGCAGCACAGCCGCCCGTGGTGCCCCTTCTGCGGCGTGGAGGTCGGGCGGCCTTCCGAGACTGTGCAAAGGACGATGAAGGAGTTTCCGGCTGGCCGCTGCCAGTGCGGCGCGGTTTATGTCAGCGACGCAACCGGGCACAGCATCGGCGCGGCGATGGTCGAATGCCTCGTCTTTGCCTGCGGCGATGAGTGGGATATGGCGTGGGAGCTGATCCCGGAGGATGACTATCTCACCGGCATCGTGGAAGATTATGATGATGTGACCCATCAAATCTGCCCCAAGCGCAATTTAGATGGCAGGGCGGTGCGCGGTATTTTGTATTTTGTCCGCCTGCACAAGGATATTGCCGAAGTCGCCGCCCGTTTCGCCAAAAAGAAAGAGCTGGAGGCGCAGACTGCTGCCGGAGCTGCTGCGCCGCCGGTGGAGCCTGCCCGCGATCCCAAGCGGCAGAAGCGGACAGCGGCAAAGCCTTTGGTCAAACAGCTTGCTGAAGCTGGCGATGTGAACGCGCTGGTTGATCTCAGCTTTGACGACAAGCGCACGCTGCGTTTCCTGCAAAAGCTGCTTTATGAGCCGCTGCCGGAGAAAAGATACCACGTCGCCTGGCTGATCGGACAGGTGGCGGCGCGGCTTTCCACCCGCGAGCCTGCGCCGGTTGCGGACATGCTGCACCGGCTCTTTGAAGCCTGCTCGGATTCCGCCTCCATGCCGTGGGGCATGGTTGAGGCCATCGGCGCGATCATCGCCGCCCGTACCGACATCTATGGAGCCTTCACCCGCCATCTGCTCAACTTCATGAGCGATGAGGGCACCCGCGAGGCCGCGCTGCACGGGCTGGGCGAAATCGCCGCTGTCCGCCCTGATCTTGTCCGCCGCACGCCGTTTTATTCGCTCTTCCCTTTGCTTGGTCACGAGAGCGCGGCAGTGCGCGGCCTGACCGTGCGCCTGCTGGGCCGCGTCAAGGCCAACGAGGTTATTTTTCAGATCATGGCGTTGCAGCAGGATATGAGTGAAGTCGTCATCTATCAGCGCGGTGAGGCGGTGAAAACCACGGTGGCTGCATTGGTGACAGAGGCTGTGGCGGAAATGCGCAAGCCGCAGTGCCAGCAGGCATGATTGTCACCTTGGACATCAACGTCCTGCTGGCGGCGTTGCTCAATCAGCGCGGCGCTCCCTTCGGCAGTGCTCAGGAACCACCCTTTTCGGCTTCGCTCAGGGAGCTTGTTGGAGCACAAATTTCCTTGTTTTGAGAGGAGAATTTTCTACTTTTCCGCTTTGCTCATGCACTCCTCATCAGGCTCTTGGCGCACAGGATTTCCGCAGGCAGAGCAATAAAATGCTGCGGAAATATTCAGGGTGAAAGATCAATAATTATATGTAATTGTATGATAAACGAAAAAATTGCAGGCGAAAATTGCTGTTGACAGGCAGCCTCCTCTATGAAATGATGGCAAATGAGGAGATGGCAGGAGCATTATAAAATGATCCCCGTCTGTCATTTCGACCGAAAGGAGGAAGCTCCAAATTCTCGCTTCGCTCAAAATGATACAAGGAAGGCAGCAGAATCATGCCGCCCCCTGCTATAGTTATATCTTAATTTTTCTTGCCGGAACAATATCATGCGTTGTCCTAAATGCGGCTACCTTTCGTTTGATAAAGAAGAAATCTGCGGAGGATGCAAAAAGAACATCAGCAAGTTTTCCCAAGAGCTGTCCGGGGTGGTGCTGCGCAGCAATGTTCCTGACTTCCTCTGGTTTCAGAAGCCGGAAGAGGAGCCGGAACCAGAGGAGGAGGCTGATAACGAGCAGGACGGCGGGGAAGATGCAGATGTTTCGGATGCCGCCGAGGCCGAAGCAGATGTGGACTTTGGCGCCGAAGAGGAGGAGGCCAAGGAAATAGAATTCAATCTTTCTATGGATGCTGGCGCGCCCGAGGCCGAAGAAGAAGTCAAGGAAGAAATTACCTTTGATTTGCCCAGCATGGAGGAGGAGACTGTGGCGCCGCCGCCTGAACCTGCTCCTGCCCCGAAAAAAGAAACGGGCGACCTGAAGCTGTCTTTGGAAAAATCTGATGATGCGGATGAGCAGGAGCAGGATGCCGCTGCGGCTCTTGACGGGCTGGATGACCTTGATTTTGATCTGGGTGATGCTGGGGCAGAGCCTGAGCCGCCTCCGAAAAAATCGGAAAAAGCTACGCCTGCGCCCAAATCAGAGAAATCTGGCAAGCAAAGCAAAAAGGAGCCTGAGCTTGACTTGAGCGGCCTTGATCTTTCCGGTTTGATGCCGTCCGCTTTAGAAGCAGAGCAAACCAGCGGCAAAGCGGATGGCGGGAAAAAAGGCAAAGCAAAATCAGCCGCAGATATGCTGCCGGATTTGTCTCTTGATCTGGATGCGCCCATGTCGCCGCCACCCTCCAGCGCGGCGGCTATGAAAAAAATGGCTGGGCCAACCGCGAAAACCGGCACCGCTTTAGATGATTTTGATATTGATCTCGGCGACCTGCTTGGCGGTGGCGGGAAAAAGAAATAAAAATTCTTGACAGCGGCAGCAGGATTGCGGTATATTTGTTCTGCTTTTGCATATGCAGTAAATTGCCGAGATAGCTCAGTAGGTAGAGCAACGGACTGAAAATCCGTGTGTCCCTGGTTCGATTCCTGGTCTCGGCACCAGAAATATCTAAGGTTTTTAGAGAGTTAAACAGAACCCTCTAAAAACCTTTTTTCTTGCCTTTCATTCCAGCCCCCATCCTGCCCCCACTTTTCCGCTCATGGGGGAAAAACAGTCCCCGGTTTCGCTCATCTCATTTTCTTCTAAAGAGGGCAGAAAATGATTCCTCCGGTTCAGTATCATTACGGCAAGTTCCCGCCGAAGAATATAGACTGGCTGCGCCTTATTCCGCTGATCGGGCCTGCCAATGCCGCCCTTGCCCGGTATGATGGCACCCTTGCCGCCATACCGAACCCTTCCATCCTCTTGGCTCCGCTGACTACGCAGGAGGCTGTCCTTTCCTCAAAGATCGAAGGAACGCAGGCGACAATGGGGGAAGTGCTTGAGTTTGAGGCTGAAGGCGGCTCAAACGACCTGCCGCAGCAGAAGAAGGCGGATATTAACGAGGTGCTGAACTACCGGAAGGCGATGCGCCACGCTGAGGGGCTGCTGAACACGCTGCCGCTTTGCCAGCGTGTGATTAAAGAGGCGCACCGGGTGCTGCTGGCCGACGTGCGAGGGCACAGCGCGGCACGCGGAGAATACCGGAAGGTGCCCAACTGGATAGGGCCGCCCGGCTGCTCTATTGAGGAGGCCCGCTTTGTTCCCATCTCAGCCGAGCACCTTCAGGAGGCAATGGGAAAATGGGAAAATTTCATTCACGCGCAAATGCCAGACCGTCTGGCGCAGCTTGCGGTTCTTCATGCCGAACTGGAAGCCCTGCACCCTTTTTTAGACGGCAACGGCAGATTGGGCCGGATGTTCATTCCGCTCTTCCTGCACACCGCAGGTCTCATCCGCGCCCCCATGTTTTACATCAGCGCGTATTTTGAGCGGGAGCGGGCGGAATATTATGCGCGGCTGGCCGCCGTTTCCTCTGATGAGGACTGGACGGGCTGGTGCGAGTTCTTTCTGAAAGCGGTCATAGATCAGGCGGAAGAAAACCAGCGCAAGGCGGCCAGCATCCTCAAGCTGTATGAGGATAAAAAACGCCAGCTTGTTGACTTGACGCATTCGCAGTATGCCATTCATGCCTTGGATTTCTTCTTTTCCCGCCCGGTGTTCAACGCGACGGAATTCACTTCAGCCAAAGACATTCCGGCGGCAACCGCAAAGCGGATTCTCGTTCTGCTGCGTGACAGCGGCATGTTGAAAACTATACGGGAGGCAAAAGGCCGCCGTCCGGCAGTGTATGCTTTCTTGGAGCTGATTGATGTTGCAGAGGGCCGGGTTTCGCGCTGATCTATTTTTGCGGCTCAAAAACAGCCTTTCGTGAGCCGCAAACTGCGTTGTGGTTAATGGGTGAGCCACAAACTGGATTGCCTCCTTGCCCCCTGCTGCATCTTGCGCACGGCTTCATTGAATCGCCGATTGAGCCGATGACCTTCATGCTGAGTGTGGCGCAGTCAGCGGCATGACTGCTGTTTTTATCGAAATCAACAAGGAATTTTATACTCCTGTGTCCAATTCACTGTATTTCCGCATAAATGTTATTGCTCCGGCAAGGCGGCAGCGAAAACCAGCTTGATTTGTACATGCAAGCAATGTACAAATAATCTATGAAATACGAATGGAATCCTGATAAAAACGCCGAATTGAAGAAAGAGCGGAACATCTCCTTTGAAGAGATTGTTTTTCATCTTTCCAGAGGCGACCTGTGGAAAACCGCTGATCATCCTGATCAAGAAAAATATCCGGGACAAAAGCTGTATTTCATTCTTGTGGACGAGTACATATATATCGTTCCGCATGTGGTCAGCAAGGAACATATTTTCTTGAAAACGATCATTCCGAGCAGAAAAGCAACCAAGCTGTACAAGACAGAAAAGGAGAAGCAGAAATGAAATACGATGACGAAGAAAAACTGATTCTTGATGCTTTGGAGAAAGACGGGATTCAACTTTCTGACCCGTCAAAGGATGAGGTGAAGGCTGTGAAAGCTGCTGCGAAGCGTACTTTCAAGAAAAATCAGCGGGTGACAATCCGCTTATATGATCATGATTTTGCAGGAATCCAGAAAAAGGCTCTGGAAATGGGCATTCCATATCAAACGCTGATTTCTGGAATTATCCATCGTTATGTTGAAGGAGATATTAAAATAAAGCCAGCATGATATGACTGTTAATGCAGTAGAACTTCACATGAAACACGCTGCGCAGCGGGAGAAATGACAATCTAAAAGCTGGCTCCCGGATTGTGCTTTTATTCAACAAGATAGAAAAATCAAAGCAATCCCCGGCACCTTAGCCCCGCCGCTTCACACCCGCAGCCCCGTCCGCAGTATCTCCCGCACCAGCGGATCATCCGGCGTGAAGTTGTCCGGGCTGAAGGGCAGCGGCTCTTCAAAGCGGTCTGAGCCAATCTGCGGGGAAATCACCGCAACGTCAATATCGCTCCATTCATCAGCTTTGCCGGTCAGATGCGAGCCGAACAGATACGCCCCGGCAATTTGCATTCCTGCCGATTTCAGGCGTTCGAGAAAGGCGGCAACATTCGCTATCACTGCATTGTCAATTTCAGCCATGCAAAGAAATCCTGAATTTTCTTCAGCTCCGTTGCGGTGTTATTCTCCTGAATCAGGACTGTCTTGCAATGCCTTAGCTTGAGATAAGCAAAGGAGAATATGTATTATTCTAACGGCGTAGAGCCAATCAAACCTTTCCTGTAGCAGGATTCCATGACATACATCATTTCGTATGTTAAACCCTCTTTGATCTGTCAATATAATTCTATAATAAGAAATTATATCTTCGTCGAAATATTTACTCACTCCATTATCAGACAGTAATCTTTCAAAAAATTTTAATTGCAATCCGCCGAACCTGTTTTCTTCATATATATCACCGCCGTTTAACTTAACTAAATTATGAATAACAGACTCAATCTGAGGGACTAATAAGTGGATTGCCACAAGAAAATCTTTCTCAATAAAAGCATGAATCCCTCTTTTAATTATTTCTCTTTTTTGATCTTCAAAATAAATAGATTTATAAAAAATATCTACTATTTTCTCTGCATCAGCATTATATTGTTCTATTGCCTTTAAGAGAATATCGTAGAGAGCGTGACTCTCTGATAGTATTATTTGACATGCTGAATTTATTGCAGGATTATTATTTTTACTTAATACAGATGGAATACCTTTGTCATTATAATGAGTTATTATGATTGCACCAATTTGAACAAGAAAATCATAGACGTTGTTGCCCGTATTTTCATCATGTAACTTTTTAGCTTCTTTTTCTCCTGTAATAAATTTCTTGGAAATTCTTCCAAAGACATCTTCAATTCCACCTTGCAAGTCAAAATTTTTATCTTCCGCCATGACTGCTGGAACAGGGTATTTTCCCATACTCTTAATTATTTCTTCTCTGATATTAGCACTTTTTCTTGTAATATCATTAAATTCATCGTTCATATTAAAATCGTTGTACAGCTTGCATAAGCCCTGATAGATGAGTGATTTAGTCATGGGATTCTGTTTTTCACAAGCAATGAAACCGCAATTTGCTATTACATTTAACACTCTCGCTATCTCTTCTTTTTTATTAATACTTCTATAGTACCCTGCAAGTAACCTCCCTTTTTCTTCGGTTCTCCAAGGGTCTCCGCAAACAGCGAGCTGTTCTACAGTCTTTTCTAAATTGAGAATAATTTTATTCCGTTGTTCTTCTGTAAGAAATTTTTCTTTTTCGCCAATAAACAAACTGAAACATCTTCCAATTTGGTCAAATCTTCGGTGTTTAATAATTCGGTCTTCAATATTGATAGCGGTCTCAATACAATTTTCTATCCATTCTTTTTTGTTAAATAATTTTGATACACGGTACGCTCTTTCTATTTTTTGCACCTCTTCTATAAAATTGCTGCAAACTCCATCATGGCATGCCTTGATTAACGAGATGACATATTCTCCTGCAATTTTATAATTTACTTTTTCTCCGGTCACGTGCTGCTGAAAATCATAGATCAATCCGTAATATCTCGCTTTCATTAAAGCATTCTTCGTCGTTTCTGCTCTTTCCTTCCAATAGTCAAGCATTTCTTTTGTAACTAAAGATAAACTTGGGGATTCAATATTTTCTTCAAAATCAACAAAATAAGGGCCAAAATATGTGCCCCAACTATTTACTGGGGCCTTATCGTTAAATAAAAAAGCCATTTGCTCGCTTTTTGCGATAAAATCTTCTTCTGGTTCGCATGTTGCCTTAGAAAGTAACTTGTAAATATCATGTTCACATCTCGGTGCATTTGAGCTGTCTAATTCTAACAATAAAGAATGTAAATTTTCCATAACTATTCTCTCTATTAACGATTGCAAGGCGATTTTTCCTGCATAAACTTCCCCCCCTTCATTTACCACCACTAACCTTCATTTTCAACCATTTTCACACCGTTGCGGTACCGCTTGCCCTACAAAGCATCCACAGGCCGAACGTCCCACAACGAACAATCTGATTTCACAGCTTATTTCTGAGCATCAAAAATATTCCTGCCGCTCCCGCGCCTTCTTGGTGCAACGCCCATGCTTCAAGGCATTCCTGCTTCCCCCGCTGCTGACCGCTGGCCGCCCGCCATTTGAAAGCGTCATGCGGGCCTCTGAGCAGCGGCAAAATGTCTGCCAATGTCAAGCTGCTGCTCTGCGGCTTCAACCCTGAAAAACGCCTCCAAAATATTGCGCTTGCGAAAGCCGCACCCCTGCGGCCTTCCGGCGCGGCAAGGAATCTGTGCGCTTCCACGCCCCCAAAAACCCGACAATCTGGAGGTGCAAGTACGCAGTCCGCTGGTACGAACTACGAGGCGCAACAGATGCCTCGCAGTTCACCTCGTAGCAAATTTTCATTTGCAAATCTTGTAAACATTCCAACATATTGACAGTATAGCTGTAGCATAATAAATTGACTACAGGTCAAGCTGCTGAAAGAGATCATCAACAGAACAGCCAAGTTTTCTTCTGCGGGCTTTTGCTTGTGCCCATTTATTTTCAATCGGATTGAG
>NZ_JBLWEN010000054.1:0-8699 GCF_048287415.1 Candidatus Electronema sp. JM | reverse complement strand
CTCCTCCAAACTCAGGCCATCCCGCTCTTTAATCTCCAAAACCTTCCGACGAAAATCTATTGAATAGGCCATCTGTTTTGTGTGGTTCAGTATGGTGTCATTTTATAGTGCTTCAGCTATATATCGAGAAACGGGCGTGCAGACCTCTTGGTATTTCACATCGACAATCCAGGAGGAGAAAATCATGGCTACTACCGAATCGGCTGGAACTTAGATAATTCTGGGATAGCGCAGTCTTGGTCTTCAGTGAAGGCTGTGCCTGGATGGTTTGGGGCAGAAGATCAAGGAGCTGGTGTCGCGCTTGCAGACATCAACGGCAATGGCATTGTTGATCTGCTGGTATTCCATGTGGACAATCCTGGCGGTGATAATCACGGCTATTATCGTATTGGCTGGAATCTCAATGAGGCTGGTGATGTGACCGGAGGCTGGTCTCCTGTCAAAGCTGTGCCGGGGTGGTTTGGTTGGGAGAATCAAGGTGCTGGGGTTGCACTTGCAGACATCAACGGCAATGGTTCACAGGATTTGATTGTTTATCACATCGACAACCCTGGTGGTGAGAACCACGGTTACTATCGTATTGGCTGGAATCTTAATGCTGCCGGAGATGTGACTGGCGGATGGTCTAACATTAAAGCTATTCCTGGACGGTTCGGCTCAGAAGATCAAGGTGGTGGTATTGCCATTGCCGATCTAAATGGAGATGGCAAACCAGAGTTGATTGTTTTTCATATTGACAACCCTGGTGGCGATAATCATGGTTACTATCGGATCGGTTGGAGTCTCAATGCGGCAGGTGACGTAACCGGAGGCTGGTCTGATGTCAGAATTGTTCCAGGTTGGTTTGGTTGGGAAAATCAAGGTGGTGGTATTGCTGTATCGGATATCGACAGGAATGGCCTGAAGGATTTGGTCATTTACCACATTGATAATCCTGGGGGAGATAACCACGGATATTATAGGGTTGGTTGGAATCTAATCGCCTAATTCTAATTGCTAATCGGCCAACTTTAACCTGTGCATATGTGGCGTGCCGCAGATCGAAGTCACCTTTGACCTTGACGCGAATGGTGTCGGCCAAAGACTTGGGCACGAACAAGGAGCACTCCATCCGATCACCGCGTCTTCGGGCCTGAGCGAGGCCGAGATTGAGAAGATGAAGAAGGACGCGGAGCTGCACGCCGCGTCCGCATTGCGCCAGCACGGACAAGCCGCTGAGGATGCAGGCGGTCTTGGAGTTGCGGGAAGCCGCTTTGTTCTTCAATCTAATTGACATGTGCGAGCACGGCAAAACAATCCAACTTTGGGAGAAGCAGCATGGCGCAGCGTCATGAATGGATGTTTTATGAACTGATGTGGCGGGCGCATACGCAACAGGCGGACTATCCTCTGCCGTGGTGGGTGCAGATGTATTTCCGCCGCTGGTCGGATGCTTTTGACAGCGGCCTGTTCGACACCAAAGAAGGCGCTTTCGCCTCCAATGCCAATTACCGTTATTGGAACATGGTGGGCGTGAAGGACTACCGCCAGGAAAGCCTCGTCGGTCAATGCGGAGAAATAGAACCGGTATACGACAAGTATTGCCTGAGCTTCTTTCTCTTTGATCCGGCGGCAAAAAGACTATGGTTTCCCCAGAGTCCTGATTCCGGGCCGCTGCATCAGAGGTTCAAGGACAACTATCTGCCGGTGCTGGAGACAACGTGGCAAGCTGCTGTTGGCATTGATGTGGCGCAGTCCATTTCGGCGCATGTGGTGGGAGACAACCAGAAAAGCATGGTGCTCTCGCATGTTAGCATCAGCCGCAGAGCTGCCGCGCCTCTTGGGAAGGTCTGGTTCTGCGTGGCAGTGCTGCCCTTTGGGCCAACAGGCTTTCAGCGGCATGACCGCGCTGGACGCGGGCAGATTGACAAGCTGCTGTCTCATTTGGAATTTCAAAACAGCAGTCAAGTGAAGATCAATCAGAACACCTTTGGTCCGGTCTTCCAAACGCCGCCTGATCATTTCGGCGTGTATGGCAATGGTTCGACCTGCGATGATCCCAGCCATTATCTTGCACATGGACCCTTTGATGATTTGAAGAACAATGGTGCGTTAAATGGTGCTGCGGTTGCGACAGACTACATTGCCGGCTTATGCACAGGTGTCTTTGCGTGGGAGCTGGATTTCACAGCAGGCAATGCGGAGACGCAGGAGGTGGATATCCGGCTGCCGGTGGACGACTATCTCAGCGGGAGCGATTTGGCGGCCCTGAAAGCAGCCTCCCGCGCTGAACTCCAGCAGAGCAATGAGGCATTCTGGCGGAACAAGCTGGATCAGGATGGCATGCAGGCCAGTCTGCCTCCAGTGGTCAGTCATCTGTTTGATCTGCACCGCATCTGCCGCGCCAATCTGCTCATCTTGTCGGATGACGGTCAGATTCATCCCGGCCCAACCATTTATGACGACTTCTGGATCCGCGACTCGTCCATTGAAGGCATCGCAGCGGCATTGGCGGGTGATGCGAACTTGGCGCACCGGCAGTATTATCAACATTACCCTGACAAGTTCAATCTCCAAGACGACTGGATCGGCCCATGCTCCACCTATGGCTTCTTTGGGGGAGAGCATGAAAAGAATGACCGGGAATGGGACAGCAACGGTCAGGCACTCTGGGCCATCGGCAAGTTTGACCGCATTCAGAACGGCAGCTTTGGCGCAGGCATGTTTTATCCCTACATCATCAAGGGAGCGCGCTGGCTGCGGGACAACCGCAGCGCCTATGGTCTCCTGCACAGCGGCTGGAGCGCCGAGCACATTGGTGATAAGGACAAGCCGCATTACTGGGATGACTTCTGGGGCATTGCCGGTCTGTATGAAGCCGCCAAGCTGGCGGAGCGGATCAATGCCCCAGAGAAGAACGAGCTGTGGAGCATCTACGATTCTCTGAGAACAGCAACTGCGGACTCCATCCGCTGGCTGCTGAATGAGCAGCGGCGGCAGGGCGAGTGGCGGACCTACATCCCGACCGGCCCTGGCGACGTGCGGCGGGATGATTCAACCATGATCGGCACGCTGGCCTATTTTCATCCCTGTCGGCTGCACATGAACAATAAGCTCGGTGATGACATTGATTATGCCGCCCGCATGACCTTGGAAACCATCTGGCACATCTTTGTCCGCAACGGCGGTTTCTATCATGAATCAGCGTGGAACTGCTTTGGCCCGTATCTCACGCTGCAATTAGCCCATGCCTTTCTCCTGACCGGCGACACGGACAGGATGGATGCCTGCCTGCAATGGACTGTCGGCAATGCAGGTTATGCCAAGGTGACCCGCAGTTTCTCCACCGGGGAAATGTATGATGTGGTGCAGGGAGCATGGAACGAGCAGCATTGCCTGCCGGTCGAGACAGATTTTCGCTCCTTCCCGGCGCGTGGGTGGTGGTACATGGGGGACATTCCGCACGGATGGGCTTGCGCGGAGTTCATGATGCTCCTGCGTGACATCCTCTTCTTTGAGGCAGATGAAGATCATGACCGCAAGATATTCATCGCGCCTGGAGTGATGCCGCAGTGGCTGGAAAGCGGCAATCGCACCATAACTGTCAAACAGGCACCGACCATCTTTGGCGGCACCTTCGGCTACACGCTGACCCATGCGCCTGCAACCAAGAGCGTGCGCATCACCATTGACGAAGCACCTGCGCAGTCTGTCAGCTATGTGTACCGCTGTCCTTTTGGAGCGCGGGTCACGGCAGCAGTCATGGAGAACAGCAGCATGCCCGCAATGACAGATGGCAAACACGTGTATCTTCCTGCGGGGACAATGCAGGTCTCGGTCAGCTATGCGTGAACACGATCAGTCCGCATAGAGTGTTTCAGGCAGATCGTTTGGAATACCGCCTCGACATATCAGCGGCTATGATTAGAGTCTTGCAGTCGCAACTGATGTAAAATAACAGGCTCTAATGCCGTCCAGCAGCTTGCTGCCTTTTCCGCTCATCCAGCACCTCTCTGACCAGCGCGGCTAATTTGCCGATACTAATAGGCTTGATCGCATATCTGGCCACGCCAATGGCTGTCGCATCCTTTTCAGACAACGAGGCGGTGTAGCCGGTGCACAGCACCACTGGCAGCTCAGGTCTGATCTTCAGCACTTCCTTGGCCAGCTCGCTGCCCGTCAGGCCCGGCATGGTTTGATCTGTGATCAGCAGATCAAAATTGGCAGGCGCAGCTTTGAACCGCGCCAAGGCGGCAGGGCTTTCGGTTTCAGTGACAACCGTGTAGCCGAGCGTGCTCAAAACAGCCTCGCTGATATGCACGATGGACGGCTCGTCATCAACAAACAGGATCCGCTCAGTGCCGCCCGGCAGTGGAAAACCCTCCTCAAGCTCCGGCGTGTCGCTGTGCTCTTCGGCCAGTGCTGGCAGATAAATACGAAATTCCGATCCCTTGCCTAATTCGCTCTCCACCTCAATAAAACCGCCGCACTGTTTGACCGCACCGTGCGTGACTGCCAGACCAAGACCGGTGCCCGCGCCCTGTTCTTTGGTGGTGAAGTACGGCTCAAAAATGCGCGAAATCGTCTTTTCGTCCATGCCGGAGCCGTTGTCCCGCACCGTCAGGACAATGAAGCGGCCCGGCGGCAGACAGGGATGCTTCTCCAACTGCGCTTCGGTCAGCTCAAGCTGGCGGAGGCTGACCTCTATCCAGCCTTGCTTGTCGCCAATGGCCTGTGAGGCGTTAGTGCAGAGATTTAAAATCATTTGGTGGATGCTGGTCGGATCAGCCAGCACCAAGCCGCTGTGCTCATCAATCTCGGTGCGGATGCCAATGTTGGCGGGCAGAGGAGAACGCAGCATTTTTACAGCTTCTTTGACAACTAAATAAATCCGCAGCGGTTTTTTGTGATGCTCGCTTTTGCGGCTGAACGTGAGTATCTGCTTGACTAACTCGGTGGCCCGGTTGCAGGCGATGATCACTTGGTCCAAATCGTTCCGCGCATTGCTGCCCTCTGGCAGCTCCATTTTTGCCAGTTCGGTGTAGCCAAGAATGGCGGCGAGAATATTATTGAAATCATGAGCAATGCCGCTGGCCAAGGTGCCGAGCGCTTCCATTTTCTGGGCTTGGAACAGCTCTGATTCCAGCTTTTTCTGCTCGGTGGTGTCATGGGCGATATACACAAAATAAAGAAACTCGCCTGCTGGATTCAGCACCGGCGCGGCGCAGACCTGAAAAAAGCGGCCAATGCCCTTATGCTCCATGTCATCGCACTGCTTTTTCAGGCCGTGCATCGCCCGTTGGCCGGGACAGCCTTCGCAAGGCTGGTCCGCACCCCGGAACAGGCTGTGGCAGGTTCTGCCAAGCAGTTTTTCCGGCGGCAGGCGGAAAAATTCAAACGCCGCCTGATTGGCCCGGATGATCCGCATCTCCTTATCCTGCAAGGTGATAATGTCCGGGATGGCATCAAAGGTGCTTTCCCATTCCTCGGTTTTGCGGATCAGCAGCTCCCGCGCCTTTTTGCGCGAGGTCACATCCTCATAAACCGCGACGATCTCGCCAGTGGGCAGTTTGTAAACGTAGTATTCCAAACACGGCAGCGGCACCGGGCTGCTGCTGTTGATGCAGGCGGCCACCGAGAGACGCTCCGGCACGCCGCTGGCGGCCACCCGGCGGAACACCGCCTCCAAGCCGCTCTCAGCAAAGCTGGAAAATATCTCGGCAGGCGTTCTGCCCGCCGGGTCTGCGTTCTCGTCTAACTGAATGATCCGCATTCCCGCCGGGTTGATCCGTTTAACCCGAAATTCCGCATTTGCGCCAAGCTCATACACGGCGATGCCGTTGGAGATGTTGTCCACAATCCCGCGCAAATGCTGCTCCTGCACGGCAAGCGCTCCTTCCGCCTCCGCCCGGTTTTTGAGCAGCCTGCTGCTTTGGAGATAGAAAATCGTCATCCCGCATACGCCGATAAGATAAATCAGGAGATGATAGATCAGGCTGGTTTTGAACTGGCTGGTGAACAGGCTGACAGCCGACTTCATCTGGACGACAGCACTGAGACCGCCACGGATCTCACCAATCTTGTGTCCGTCTTCGGCATGGCATTTCAGGCAGGATTCATGCATGATCGTCGGCATCATCACCCGCATGACCGGGTCTTTGCCGGTGGTTATCAGTTCAGCAACAGATTTTTCTCCTTGTTCAAATCGCCGCAGGGCATTCTTCTCCCATTCATCTGGACTGTTGCCGGGACGCACGACATGCAGACTGGTGATATGCCCAGTGAAGACACCATAAACTTCTTTTTCAAGCTCATGCACTTGGCGGGTCATATACGCCGGATTGATCAACGTGAGCTGCTTGCCGTCGGCTGTGCGGATATCCCGCTCAGGCAGCTTGCTGAGATACGGATTCGGCGGCGAATTCTCATTTGCCTGCACATATACTCCGCCTTGGCGGGCATTCCATATCCGGTAAATATGATCTTTGGAAATGGCGGCAAGGCCAATCTCCCGCCCGACAAAATTGATGTTGTTCCATTCGCTGCGCACAAACAAGGCGAACGAGCCGTTGAGCAGCACGGTCCAGAACACAAAGGCGGTCAGACACCAGCAGCGGAGGTGCTTGAAATCAGAGCGAAGAGTCCTTTCCATACGAGCAACAGAAGGAAGAAGAGCAAGGAAGGAGGGCGGAAGACGGCGGCTCGGTTGAAGCCCCTATAGCTTCACTGTATAATGGGGCAAAGCAGAAGTCAAACAAGATTGCCCTCTCTCCATCTGTCCTCAGCATTATGAACCTGTAGCTGCTCTTCATTTTGACCGCGCTCTCAATCTGCCCTTCACAGTTTATGGCGAACCTATCCCATTAGTTGTTAAATCCTGCGTTGTCAATTATTCCTATCCGCCGGTGCTGCAACGGATCAGCGCACTGCGGCGGCGGACATGTCGAACAATTTTTTGAACCGGTAAAGAAAATTAAACCAAGCCTGTTGACAAAAAAAATATTTTCCTCTATCATTAAGAAGAGAGTCATCTGGCAGCACGGCTGGCGCGGAGGAAAGCCCGGACAATGGTGTGCGCGGCGGTCAGCTATGGCTGCTTTTTCCTTGGAGAAAGAGACTATGAAAATATCATTCCGCATTTTCGCCGCCCCGTTTCTGCTGGGCGGCGTTTTGCTTGTTTCCAGTCTCGTCTCGGCACGAGAGAACAACACCTGTGAACCTGAAACAGCGGCCAGCACGTCCAAGGAAGCAATGGACATCGCCATCTGCAAGGAAGCTGTGGCAGACGATGCGTGGGCCTACAAAGTGACCAATACCGGCACAGTCACGCTGACCAATGTCCGGGTGACGGACGAGCACTTGGCGAACGTCAACTGTCAGCAGGACAGCTTGAATGCAGGAGAGTCAATGGCTTGCACCGCCAAGACGGCTGAATCTGCCAGCTCAGGCTGCGCTGTTGCGGATCATATTGAATACAGCGAGGCGGGCGTGACGGTGATCACGAAAGGCGACTGCGTTGCCGCGATCAATTGACACAAAGAGACCGAGCCTTGGCGGCTTGGTCAACCTTTGTGTCAATTGAAAAAATATATTGCATAAAGTGAATAATTCTGCCAACTGACTTCACTCATTATTTGACTTGGATTGCAATCACAATCAAGGCAAAAACGACAAACCCGATGAACATGACATCCAGTTTGTCAAACCGGGTGAGGATGCGGCGGAATCCCTTCAGCCTTCTGAACAGCCGCCCGACTTCATTCCGTTTTTCATACAGCTCTTTGTCATATTCCCAAGGTTCTGCGCGGCTGCTTTTTGGCGGCACAACAGGCGGAAAGGTCGGCTCTGAGACCAATTTTCTTGTCTCATCGCCTTCATATGCCCTGTCCATGATCATCGCGCATGGTTCCGAAGCCTTCCTGGCACCGTCAGCAGCCTGCGGCCTTCCGGCGCGTCTCCGGCCTGGCCGGGAGAAAGAGAAAAAATGCGGCGCATTGATCAGATGCGGCAGCTGAATGCAGTTTTGCTGTCCATCCGCCGCAGGATTTGCCAACAGTTTGAGAGCTGTTTTTTTAATGCCCCGGTTCCGTCAGGATGAACTTTAATGACCGTGCTGACATACGGCATCTGTTCCTGCTGCAATCGTGCGGAAATTCGGTCAAGCGTACCATTTTTATTCCGGCGGCTCATGCGGGCGCAGATGCTGCGCCAATTACCAAAATAACCTGGAATTCCTCTCCCTTTGCACCCATGTTCAAGAATATAAAGTATTTCGTTCAACATCGTGACGTTGTCAAATGTGACATTTCCTTTCTGATGCGGAAAAGTGTCGGCTGTTTTTTCACAGGCCAGCAATAACAGAAAGTTATTAACCGGGCAAGCAGTGTTAACAGGCCCTATCTATTGCTATAAATCTTTTGATGTCAGATTGCAGCGTATTGGTGTGCTCTTTGATGGTTTCTTTGGCATCCGAAGGCATTTGATAATCATCGTTTAGCAGCTTTGGGTTGAATATAAATCGAATATTCTCTTTATGCGATGAAGTCTTTCTTACTGATTGATGTGTATTTATCTCAAGATTCATTAGACACTATATCGATTTTTTTCAAGCAATCGGCATTGACTTTTTGCCAAGGTCTGAATCTTAATCTGAAATTGTGCAGTGCGCAAGCAATCTCCATGACTGTGTCAGCAAACCAGCGCAGCCAGTTTCTAAATTT
>NZ_JBLWEN010000053.1:0-39693 GCF_048287415.1 Candidatus Electronema sp. JM | reverse complement strand
TGCGCTGGTTTGCTGACACAGTCATGGAGATTGCTTGCGCACTGCACAATTTCAGATTAAGATTCAGACCTTGGCAAAAAGTCAATGCCGATTGCTTGAAAAAATCGATATAGTGTCTATTTTGAGATAGCCATCTTGGATGGCTTGATTGCTCTATAGATCGACTCAAAAATAGCTGTACATTAGGTGGACTTGCTGAATCTCATCGGCATTAAGCAGGATTTGGAGGAGAAATTGCATCTTGTCAGCTACCGGGAAGGCATGAATCGTTTCCTGAAAAAGCGAATTGATGCCGAGGCGGTTTATGTATGACCAAGAACTTGCCTTGGAGCTGCTGGAGCAAGTCCATGAATTTTCTCCCTACTCCCCCGCCAGCACCCGATATACCCGCACCTTCCCCCGCTCCCAGAGCCGCACTCCTTCCGCAATCGCCTCCTTGCTCCGCTCCAGCAGGAAATACAGCGTCGGCACGACCACCAGCGTCAGGAAGGTGGCGATGAGCAGGCCGGAGCTGACCACCACGGCCATGGACTGCCAGAACTGGCTGGACTCGCTGACCCAGGACATGCTCATCTTGGTGAAGTCATAGGACACGCCTGTCACCATCGGCACAAGGCCGAGAATGGTGGTGACAGCCGTGAGGAAGACAGGCCGCAACCGCGTCGCTCCGGCGAAGACCACCGCCTCCTTGACTGAGAAGCCTCTTGCCCGCAGCTGGTTGGTGTAGTCAATCAGAACGATGGCGTTGTTCACCGCCACGCCGGCCAGCGAGATCACGCCGATGCCGGTCATGATGATGCCGAAGGGCATCTTGTAGAGCATCAGGCCGGAGAATGCCCCGCCGGTGGCCAGGATGACCGATGTCATGATCAGGAAGGGCTGGCTGATGGAGTTGAACTGGGCGACAATGACGAGGAAGATCAGCAGCAACGCTATCACAAAAGCCTTGCCGAGGAAGTCCTCCGACTCCTGCTGATCTTGGTTCTCGCCGGTGAAGGTGACTTTATAGCCCGGCGGCAAAGGCATCTTGGCCAGCAGCACCTCAGCCCGCTGCCGCACCACCGCGCCCGGCACCTTGGTCTCGTCCACATTGGCCTTGACCGTGACCACGCGCTGGTTGTTGATCCGGGTGATGCTGCCCATTGAGCCGGTAATGTCCACTGTGGCCAAGGTGGACAGAGGCACGCTGGTTCCGTCCGGCACGGTGATCATGAGCTGGCGGAGCACGTCCGCTGTCTGCCGGTCTTTGTCCGGCAATTGCACGGTGATGTCGTAGTCATCGCTGCCGTCGCGGAAGGAGGACACCGCCAGCCCGTTGTAGGCCGCCTTGAGCGCAAAGCCGATGCTCCCCGTGCTCACGCCGAGCATGGCCGCCTTCTGCCGGTCAACCCGCACCCGCACCGAGGGCGTGCCCTCGACGAAGTTGTCGCGCACATCCTTGACGTGCGGCAACTGAGCCAGGGCCTTCTTGATCTCCTTGGAGATTGTGCCGAGCACAGCGAAGTTCTCCCCGGCAATCTCGATGTTCACAGGCGCACCGGTGGGCGGGCCGTCCGCTTCCAAGGCCACGGTGATCTTGGCACCGGGGATGTCCGCCACCCGCTTTCTGATCTCATCCACCGTGTCGTTCGACGACTCGAAGCGGTCAGCCAGATCAACAAAGCGCACGCCCACATGGCTGGGCGAGTTCTGCTCGAACTCCGAGCTGCCTGTGCTGGCGGAAACAGCGCGGGTGTAGATGATGCTGATGTTCTTCAAGTCGCTTGGCCCGGTGAAGATGCGTCCGTCTTCGGCGCGGTGCTGCTTGGGGGCCAAGGTTTTCTCGTATTCCGTAGGGGCGGTTCGCGAACCGCCCTTACCACCGCTCGCCACAGCCACCTCAATCTTCTTGAGGATGCCGTCTATGTAGTTCAGATCTGCCCCTTCCGGGAAGTCCACATTGATGTAGATGCCCCTCGGATCAGCCGTGGGAAAGAACTCCACCGGCTTGCGCAGGCCGACCGCCAGCAGCCAGCCCTGCACCATCATCACAACCAGCAGGCAGGTGCAGGCGATCAGTGACAAGGGATGACGGAGCGAGAAGCGCAAAACAGCGGCGTATGTCCTGAGTATAATCCCTTCAATGGCAATGGGCTTCTCCCAGGCCAGCTCGTCCTTGGCCTTGGCCGATGCCTTGCGGGCCTTTTTGCTGCTCTTCATAAACAAAGCGGCCAAGGCGGGATTGATGACCAAGGCGACAAAGAGGCTGGCGGTCAGGACGATGATCAGCGTAAGCGGCAGGTACTTCATGAACTCGCCCATGATGCCCGGCCACCACATCATCGGCGCAAAGGCAACGACCGTGGTCAGCGTGGAGCCGATGACCGGCATGGCCACTTCCGAGGTCGCCTTCATCGCCGCCTCTGTCCGGCCAACGCCCTGCTCCATGAAGCGGAAGACGTTTTCGATGATGACGATGGCGTTGTCCACCAGCATCCCCAAGGCAAGGATCAGGCTGAAGAGGACGACCATGTTCAGGGTGATGCCCATGGCGTAGAGCACAGCATAGGTGATGAGCATGGAGAAGGGTATGGCCATGCTGACGATCACCGCATTGCGGAAGCCCATAGTGAAGAAGAGCACACCCACGACCAGAATCAGGCCGGTGAGGATGTTGTTGTTCAAATCCGCCACCATGTTCTCAATGTCCCGCGACTTGTCCAAGACCTTGGTGATGCTGGTGCCCTTGGGCCAAGTTGGCTGCCGCTTGTCGAGAATGGAATTCACCGCGTCGGCAATGGCGATGATGTTCTCGCCCGACCGCTTCTTCACCACAATGTTGACGGCCTGAAGTCCATTGATGCGGGAACGGCTGCTCTCCTCCTTGAAGCCGTCCAAGACCTTGGCCACATCGCGCAGATAGACTGGCTGCCCTTTGTGCACGGTCACCACCAAGCCGAGCAGCTCTTCCGGGGTGCTGACCTCGCCCGGCACACGCAGCTGGAACTTGCCGTCGCCCAGATGGATGGAGCCGCCTGAGGTGTTGCTGTTCTCCCCCTTGACCACGCCTTGCAGCGCAGTGATGTTGATGCCGTAGTAGGCCAGCTTGTCGGCATCCGCCTCAAGCCTGATCTCGCGCTCGCGGCCGCCGGTGATCTCCACGTCCAAGACTCCCGGCACGCCCTCTATCTCATCCTCCAGATCGTCGCCGATCTCCTTCAGCCGGTTCAGGCCGCAGGTGCCTGACAAGGAGTAGATGAGGATCGGCATCTCCGAGATATTCACCTCAAAGACGCGCGGGTCGTCCTCAAGGTCTGTGGGCAGCTCGTTCTTGGCTTCATCCACCTTGTCTTTGACCTTGCGCAGGGCCAAGTCAATGTCCACGCCGGTGCTGAACTCCACATCAACAAGCGACTCGCCCTCCGCGCTGACCGACTTGAGGTTCTTCAGCCCGTCCAAGCCCTTCAGCTTGTTTTCTATCTTGATGGTGACAGCAGTCTCCACATCCCCCGGCGCAACGCCACGGTAGGTGGTGGAGACAAAGACATGCGGAATGCTGATGTCCGGCTCGGATTCCCTGGGCAGGGCAAAGTAGCTGTAGATGCCCATGACGAGAATCACGACAGACATCACCATCACGGCGATGCTGTTCTTGACGGCGGTGTCGGAGATGAACATGGAAAAAACTCGGCTGGAGTTTGTCAGGCGATAAAACTTGACCGTGGTCAAATTTTATCGGCTCCGCAGGGCTGCGTCAAGCCAGGACTGACAAATGGACGGGATTTCCGAAAAAAAACTTGCCGCTCGGCTGGGTTGCCGTAGCTCAGAAAAATGGGAAACGGGAGAAAAATCCGGGAGTGCGTGCTGACGGAGCGTACTGTCCGTCAGCGTGCAGGTGGGGAAATTGGCAGCGGGCAGCTTATTCAGCCTGCCGGGCTGCGCTGTCCTTCAGACTGCGGCGGGCGGTTTCTTCGTTGATTCGGCGGATGCGTTCGGCCAGCTCGTCGCTGACCACCATCCGCCCCTCAAGGACACAGCCTTTGCGGGCTGGAACGCATTCGCCGGACAGCCGCTTGCAGCGGTCAGCGGCAATGTCGTAATTCTGGCAGTGAAACGTCATTTCACCTGCTTCTCCATCCGCTCCAGCATTTCGACAAACTGATCGCATTTGTCTTTGAATTTCGTCAGCCGCGCCTTGCCGTCGTCGCTTTCCCGCTGCTCTTTCGACATGGAAACGATAGCTCTGATGTCTTCGTGCACCTCCTTGTGCAGCATCTCCATCCGGTTAGTTTCTGAAAGACCGGCAAGATCTTTCAATCCTCTGTCATACAGCCATTTGCCGAAATCGCAGCGAGTGTGATCCGGCACGTCAGCTATAGTCAGATTCTCCAGCCCGTAAAAAAAATCGGTCAATCGTGATTTCCAGTTCAGATGCGCGATTACCGCAGCCTGCAAATCCATCAATGCCATACTCATAATTGCCTCCTCTGTTCTGATGAGCGATGCTTCGGCAACGCTCAAGCGGACCAAGCATCCTGCTTTATGACTGGGAGCGCATTATACCCTATTCAGCGGGCGGAAGTCAATGCGCTGCCGTATTTTTCAATTTTGCATTGCACCACAATGTGCCACATTCAACCTCTCTTGCCCTGCGCCTGCCGCTCCATGCGTTCCAGCAGAGCGACGAGCTGGTCGCATTTTTCTTGGAACAGGGCGAGTCCGCGCCGTCCTTCTTGGGTATGCCGTTGATCCTCCGGCATGGCGACTAACTCGCGGATATGCTGATGCACCTCTTTGTGAAGCTGCTCCAGCAGTTCGGTTTCCGCGAATATGGCCAGCTCCTTCAGGCCGCGTGAATACAGCCATTTGCCGAATTCACAGCTCGTATGATCGGCTACCTCCTCAACCTTCAAGTCCTCCAATCCATAGAAAAAATCAGAGAGCTTGGATTTCCAGTGCAAATGGGCAATCAAAGCGGCCTGCAAATCTATCGCAATCATGATGCTCATATTCTGCCTCCTGTGTTAAAGGGAACAGCCGCTGCGGCGGCACTATTTTTCATACTATTGAGAATCATTCTCATTAATTCTATTGTAGGAAAAGCTGCCGCGCTGGTCAACGCATTTCGGCATTCTGCCGCCGATTTTCGGCCTTGGCACGAACAAAGGGTTGACAAGCCGCCGCTTTCGCGGCAAGCTCCGGGCAGCATCATGCGCAAACGATTCTCTTTTCTTGACACAGGAGCGAACGCGGTGAAAACAAAGAAGCTGTTGATTGCGGCGGGAGCAGGCACGGGCGCGCTGCTGGCGGCGGTGCTGCTGGCTCCGTCTCTTCTTTCTTCAGACTGGGTGCGGAATCTTGCCTTAACCCAGCTGAATCATAAGGTCATTCCCGGCGAGCTGACCGCAGGACGCTGCTCCATTGGCTGGCGGCAGGGACTGGACTGCGCCAATCTGAGTTATGCCGACACAGGGCAGGGCCTTCGTCTCGACATTGCTGAACTGCGCGGCAGTCAAGGGCTATGGCCGCTGCTGATCGAGCGGAGCAATTTCGGTGAAATCAGCATCAACGAGCCGACCCTGCTGCTGACCCTTAAAGCTGCGCCGCCAGAACAGCCGCCTGCGGCAGGCGGGCAGCAGGCCGGACCGACGGAAGCAAGCAAGGCTGCTCCTCCCGCAGACAGCAGCAGCTTCCTCAACACCATGCAGGCCAAGCTGCTGATCAGCAAGCTGACTGTCAAGACGGTGCAGGCTGGGCAGCCGCCGCAGCTCCTGCTCGGCAATGGTGCGCTCAAGGCGGAAGCAGCAACCGGCGGCCTCAAATTTGAGCTGACCGCAGACAGCGGCGAAGCAGGCAAGGCGGCAATTTCCGGCACCGCGAAACTTGCTGAACTGAGCAAAGGCAGCCTGAGCGCGGCAGAAATGCAGCTCAAGCTGGCCGACGTGCAAGCAAAACCCTATTTGGCTCTCAAGCCGGGCAAGGACGGTTTGCCGCAAGGCAGCGGCAAGCTCTCAGCGGACATCAGCCTGAAGGGCGCGGCGGATGGCAGCCTGAGCATCAGCGGCCCGCTTGCGCTGGGTGATGTGGATTTGAGCGGCGGTGCGCTGGGGCAGGATCATCCCCGCTTCAGCCGCCTCGCCCTTGATCTCGACATGCGCCAGCAGCCCAGCGGCTGGCAGTTTCCTGGCTTGAAGCTGACTTCAGATTTTGGCAGTTTGGAGCTGCAATGCGCCTACAGCGGCGACAATTTTCAAGGCAGCGGCAAAGGCAACATTGATCTTGCCCTGCTGCTGGCGCAATTTCCTCATCTGCTTAAAATTCGTGATGATCTCCGCCTTGACCGGGGCGAGCTGAATCTTTCCGCCGAGCTGGCCAAGGAAAAGGGGAAGCTGCGCGTCACTGCCGAGGCAGCGGTGGACAGTTTGGCTGGACGGCAGAACAGCGAGTCCTTTTCCTGGCAGCATCCGCTCCGCCTCCAGCTCGCCAGCAGCATGGAAAACAACGAGCCGGAAGTGGAACGCCTCGCTCTTACCGCGCCCTTTCTCAATCTTGAGGGCAAGGGCAATTTAAAGCAGTTTTCGCTGCTTGGCGGGGCTGATCTTGACCAAACCATGCGCGAGGTCAACCGGATTTTCCGTTCCGGCTGGGATGCGGGCGGCAAACTCCAGCTCCAGCTTCAAATAGCGCACAGCGGCAATGACCGCTATCAGGCCCAGGCCAAAGCAGAAATCAGCGACTGCCGTTTAACGCGTCAAGGCAAGGAGGTGCTACCCTCGCACAAGGCCAGCTTCAGCGGCACACTGAACGCGCCGGGCAAATTCCCAGAAAGCGCGAACGAGGCGGCAACCTTCAGCTTTGATCTTTCTTCGTGGGCTGGCAGCCTCAGCGGCTCGCTTGACGGCATCTACCGTAAGAACGGCAAAATCTCCACCGGCTATCAGGCCCAGGCCAAGCTGCTGCTGGCTAAGGTGGTTGAGCTGTTGCACAAATTCGATGCGCTGGATCAGGAAACCTCGCTGGCCGGTGATCTTGATCTGCACACGTCCGGCTACACCGAAGACAGCCGGGTGGTGCTGCGCGAGCTGGACAGCCAGATCAAAAATTTCATCCTGTATCAGAAAGGCAAGGTGTTCCGCGAGCCGGAGCTGCGCCTGCGTGCCGAGCCGGAGACCGCTCCAGCAGCAGATAAGGCGGTGCGGCCTTTGATTGAGGCCGACAGCCGGGCTGCCTTTTTTGCCGATGGCGGCGGCAACAGCCTGATTGACCTGGAAAATCACCGCCTCAACCTGCGCGATCTGACCTTCAGCTCTGGTTTTGCGGAAGTCAGACTGAAGCAGCTTGCGGTCGAGGACTGGCAGCGCAACCCCATGCCCCTGCTGAAAAATCTGCTGATCACTGGCAGTTCAGATCTGAGCAAACTCGGCGGCCTGCTTCAGCAGCTTGGCAAGCTCGCGCCGGAGCAGAAGCTCGGCGGCATGGCCACGTTGAATGCGGAACTGACCGGCCAGCCGGACGGCAAGAGCAGCACCGGCTCGGTGGAAATCAACCTTGACCGTTTTATGTTTGGCAAGGAAGGCAGTCTGATAACGGCACGGGACAAAACCGAATTCCGCAGCAAGCTGCACGGCGATTTGGCGGCCGGAGATATTTATTTCACCACCTTCGACCTGCTTTCGCCGCCGCTGGCCGTGCAGTCGAACGGCAAGCTGGAGCTGTCCGGCAAAACGCCGCATCTGGCCTTGGACGGCATGGCCACACCGGATTTGGCCGATTTGATCGCGGTGGTCAACGGCATGTATCCGCTCGGCATCACGGCGGAAGGCAAGCAGAAGGAAAAGTTCAGCCTGTATTATCCCCTCAGCGGCAAACGGCAGCAGGCAGACCTGCGCTTTGCAGGCAAGGTTCATGCCGACAACTTTGCCAAATCCGACATTCAACTCACTAATCTTTCAGCGGCGACAGAGATGAAAGAGGGGATTATGAATGCCACGCTCAAAGGCAGCCTGAACGGCGGCACCGCCCAGTTCACGCCAAAAATTGATTACACCCGCGAGCCGCCGCTGCTCACCCTTGCCGCGCCGGAGCAGGTGCTGGATCGTGTCGGCCTGATTGAAAGTCTCACCGACGGCCTGCTGAAAACTTTTCACCCGCTGCTTGGAGCCATTGCCCGGCCTGCCGGAACCATCAGCGTCCGGGCCGAGCGGCTGTCCCTGCCCATCGGCGGCAAAGGGCTGGAGCAGGCGGATTTCAACCTTCGCTTTGATCTGGCTAGCGTGGTTCTGGAGCCGATCAGTGCCTTGGCCGGGATTCTTGATATGGCTGGATTATCTGGGCAGCCGCTGCGGCTGAAAGAAAGAAATATGACCTGCGACGGCAAAAAAGGGCGGATATCCTGCTCGCCGATTAAAATCACGGTCGCGGATTCAGAAATGCTCTTGAGCGGCTCGGCAGGTTTTGACGGCAGCTTAGATTATGTGCTGGAAGTGCCGGTGACAAAAAATCTCGTCGGCAAAAGAGGCTATGAAGTCCTGAAAGGAGCGACGCTCAAGGTGCCGATTAAAGGCAGCAAAGACAAACCGGTCTATAATCCGCAAGCACTGATGCAGGCAGCTTCTGATTTGGTTGGTCAAGCCGCGAAACATGCGGCCAACCAAGTGATTCAGGAGCAGGTGGAAAAAGTGGTGCCGAAGGAGGTGGAAAAAGCGCTGCCCAATCTGCCCGGCCTGATTGACGGCATCTTCGGCAAATGAACCATAGCCTGCTCCATCTGCTGCTGATCGTCAGCGGCGGTTTTGCCGGCTCGGTGCTGCGCTTTCTGGTCAGTTCATGGGCGCAGCACCGCTCCGGTTCCATCGTCTATCCCTTTGGCACCTATGACGCAGCATCCAGGGCGTGAGCTGAGGCATTGAAAAAAGATGCTGCAGGTCACAAGTTGGGGTATAATAAAAATGCTGAACAGGCAGAATAGAATGTTTCTCCAACCTTCCCCAGAGGTCTGATCATGAAAACAACAAAAATGCTGCTGGCCGCCGCCATGCTGCTGGGGCTGAACGGGTGTTATTATTACGGCCCGCCGCCCCCGGCAGTGATTGCCCCTGCCCCCAGTGTCGTCGTGCCAGCTCCCAGCATTGTGGTGCCTGTCGTGCCGCGTTATCCGCATAGTCGTCATTATTATGACAGCCGCTACAACAACCGCCATCACTATCGTCCGTACCGGTGAAGGTTTTTTTGAGAAAAGGCTTGAAGAAGCCTTGAACGCTGCTGTATAATTTACGCAGTTGGCAGTTTTGGCAAAGGTTGTTTTATATCATCTCAACGTGCGAGGAATGATTATGAAGTTTGTTAAATTGGCTGTTGTCCTGTTTTCCGCAGCAATGCTGTTTTCCGCCTGCACCGTGTATCATCAGGAGGCTCCGGCACAGAAGTCTTCTGAATCTTCCACTAGCCCGGTTCAGAAATAACTGGTTGAGATGCAATGCCGGGAGTTCCTTTCTCTGCGGAAAGGAACTCCCGGTTATTTTTTTCTGCTGCTTGACATCACCCCGCTTCTTGAGCATAATCATCACGGCACGTTCCATGTGCTGAAGAATAACCTGCCCTGACGTTTTGTCAGGCATTTAAGCTGAATAAAATTCTTAGAGGAGAAGAAAATGAAAAAAGGAGTCATCAAAACGCTGGTCGGTGCTTGCCTGCTGGCCTTGGCTGCCGCGCCTGCCGTTTTCGCTACTGACCTGACCGCTGATCAGGCTCTTGCTAAACTGAAAGAGGGCAACGAGCGCTTTGTCAGCGGCAAATCCATGCACCCGCACACCGACGCGGCCCGCCTGATCCAAGCAGGCTCTGAGGATCAAGGTAAACATGCACATGCTACGATCATTGCTTGTTCAGATTCGAGAGTGCCGGTTGAACGTCTTTTCGACGAAGGCATCATGGATTTGTTTATTGTCCGTGTAGCCGGCAACGTGGTTGACACCGATGAAGCTGGCTCCATTGAATACGGTTTGGCCCATGTCAACACCCCGCTTTTCGTCGTTCTTGGCCATACCCAATGCGGTGCAGTTAAAGCTGTAACCGCCGATATCAAAGGACATGGTCATCCGCTGGAAGCGAATATTCCTCTTTTGGTAGATAATATTGCACCGGCGGTTAAGCGGGCTATTGAACAGAATCCTAAGGCTGAGGAAAAGGATATCATTCCGGCAGCCATTACCGAGAACGTCTGGCAGAGCGTCAACGACCTGTTCATGAAGAGCGCGAAAGTGCGCGAAATGGTCAAGGATGGCAAGGTTAAGGTGGTCGGCGCGATCTATGACGTGGGCACTGGCAAAGTGGACTGGCTGCCGGAGGAGAAGGTAGGCACTATTTTGGCTGAGGTTGAAAAGAATCCGAAACGCCAGATGCAGGCAATGGCTGGCGGCGGCGAAGGCCATGAGGGGCATGGCGACAAAAAAGAGGAAAAAAAGGAAGAAGGAAAGAAAGAGGAAGGGAAACACTGATTCTTTCTTCTTTACAGGCGTAAGTTGTGAAAAGGCCGGATGAACGCATCATCCGGCCTTTTTTTTCGGTTGCGTTTCTGGCTGGGAAAATCTTCTTCCCTCTTGACGTTCTGGGGCAATCCTGTTTAAATGAATCTTCTTCGTCCGAACGGATGAAAACGACAGCCGGGGCTTGTGCGCCGGATTTATTCCCATGCTTCCCGTCCTTTATCGCGCAATCGGCACGGCGGCTCATGCCTTGCTTTCGGCTGTCCTGCCTGTTTTGCACTTCACTGTTCCCGGCTGGGAGACAGAGCAGCGTCTCGGCAGATATCAATGTGATTTCGCCCGCGCTGGCCCGCTGATCTGGATTCACGCCGCCTCGGTGGGCGAGGTGCAGGCCGCCTGCGTTCTGATTGCTGCTCTGAGGGAACAAATCCCCAGCAGCTATTTTTTTGTAACCACCATGACCCGGCAGGGCAGGGATGCCGCCCGTCTGCGCCTGCCGCAGCCTGTTCGCTGCGAGCTGGCCCCGCTGGACATGCCCCAAGCGGTGCGGCGTGCTCTGCGCGAGGTGCGGCCAGATGTTTACGTTTGTTTGGAAACTGAGCTGTGGCCGACAATGCTGCGGGAGATCAGCCAGGCCGGAATTCCTGCGCTTTTGCTCAACGGCAGGCTTTCGGAACGCTCCTTCCGCAGATATCGCCTGCTGCCCGGCTTCATGGCGGAGCTGCTGAAAAGATTTAGCGCAATCAGCGTGATCAGCGAGCAGGACAGCGCGCGGTTCCGCCAGCTCGGAGCGGAGCAGGTGCAGGTCTGCGGCAATCTGAAATACGATTTGCCCGCCGCTGATGCCGGAGCGATGCGGGAGAAATATCAACGGCTGCTCAAGCCGGACGGCAAGAGGATATTCATCTGCGGTTCCACCCGAACTGGCGAGGAAGAACTGCTTCTGCCGGTCTGCCGCCGCCTGCGTCAGGAAACGGCGGGCAAGCTGCTCTGGATCATCGCGCCGCGCCACTTGAACCGCATAGATGAGGTGCGGTCGCTGCTGCAAGAAGCCGGGCTGGACTGCAAGCTGCTTTCCGAATGCGCCGCCCAAGGCCGACGCAAGGACATCGTGCTGGTCGATTCACTCGGCGAGCTGGCTGATCTCTACGCCCTCGGCGATGTGAACTTCTGCGGCGGCAGCTTGGTCAACAAGGGCGGCCACAACATCATGGAGCCGGTGCGCTGGCACAGGCCGGTCTGTTTTGGGCCATTCATGCAGGATTATCAAGACGCGGCGGAGCTGGTGCTGTCGGCAGGCGCAGGTTTTCAAGCACGTGACGCAAATGAGCTGGCTGAACAGCTTTCTGCGCTGCTGCATGATGAACGTCTGCATCAGCAGACCTGCCAGGCAGCGGAGCGGCTTGCGGCGGCCCAGCAGGGTTCGGCACAGCGGCAGGCGGAATTGGTGATGCGGGAATTGCAAACAAAAGGGCGCGTATGAGAAGCATCTTCAAAGAAGGAAAGAAATACACCTTCAGCGATTATTTTGAAATGGGCAATCCCACCGAGGAGATTGTTGCCGCCTTGGGATACACTTTTTTCACGCAAGCCGTCGCTTTTCCCCGCTCTCAGGCTGTCTGTCAGGAAACTATGGAGCGCATCAGCTCGACATATTATGCGCTTCTGCCGAAAATTTCGCTTTCTTCTGAAACAGCAAAGCGTGAAGTGATGATTGCGCCGGTGCTGCATTCGGTTATTCAAAATATCAACGCGAAACTAAACATAAAATATCCGGTAGAGGTCAATGACAAGCTCGGAGGGACGATAGATTATCTTTTCCGCTCCCCGCAAAACTTGATCGTCATCGAAGCGAAGAAAGGCGACCTTGAACGCGGATTCAATCAGTTGGCCGCTGAGATGATTGCAATGGACATGTACGAAGAACCATCAGCGATGCTAAATATCTACGGCGCGGTCACGATTGGCGAGGTCTGGCGTTTTGCGGTGCTGGAACGGAAAGAGAAGCGGCTGTTGAAAGATGTTCACACCTTTCGGTTTCCTGAAGACATCAGCGAGATATTTTCTATTTTGAGCGGAATGCTTGATGCAGGAAAAATTTAAGGCAAAATTATGCCATACGGCACGTTCAAGTCAGTTTCAGAAGTAGCAAGGATATTTGATATTTCCGTTAGCGGCTATCAGCATTTTGTCGAGCGGCTGCATATCGTAATTCCTGATGTTGATTTTGAAAGAATTGAGAAAAAATTGGCGGATGATTTAAATTTTATTAACGAAACTACGATATGCGAAAGAATAATCAGCCCTATTTTAGAGATAATAGCTGGAAATTATGAATTATTAAAAATTTGGTCGCATGTTCCCTATAATGTAGATAAAGAAAAAGGATTAGTTGGCGATCCTGATTATCTGATTGCGCCGAGAACGAAATACGGCGACATGGGGATTCCTCCTCTTTGTATTGTTGAAGCGAAGAAAGATAATTTTGAAGAAGGCTGGACGCAGGCTTTAGCGGAGATGGTTGCGGCTTCTTTGCAGGGACGAAAAAGCTGTTTAAGTGTTGTCACTACAGGCAATATTTGGGAATTTGGACGACTGGAAAATCAGGTGTTCATCAAGGAACCGAAGAAATTTTCGGCCACGATGGATATGCAAGAGGTGTTTGATGTGCTGAATTGGGCTTTTAGTGTTGCTGATTCGTATCTCAATGAGGCATAGTAATTCGATATTTTATTTGTTATTTTAATAAGTTAATCCAGAAGGTGTTTGCGTAATGTACGAATTACTTTTGAAATGGGGGCTTGATAATTTAAGTAAATTTGCAGAAATTAAGGCGGGGCAACCAATATTCATTATCCAAGAAGCCATAAAGATAAAAAATGCGATAATATTAGAGCGTTACAAAAAATGCTGGACACTTAATGAGAATCTGATAAATTTTGCTATTGAAATAGCAAGAAGATATTGAAGAGTATATCAAAAAAACAAAAGAAACAGATGGGACGTGGGAGTCGGCTCGTCAATTTATTGGCCAGCTTAGTTCTGAATTTCATCCGTCTCGGTATCGTAAGCTAATGAAGATACGAAGCTCATTTGAAGGAACAAATGATTTAATTTCAGCTTATACATTTGTTTTTTTGGATATTGTACATATCGATAGGTTGGTGAATATTACCAAGGAGACAAAGTTGTATTCACGAGGCGACATCTGTCGTCTATACCGTGAAATGTGGACAAAATACTGTGAAGTTGTTGCTGTATTACTTAGAATTACTTCTAGTGACTTACGGTTCTGGATTGCTGACACGCCGTATATAAGTTATGCTGATAAATGGGCTGGATTAGACTTGCAAAAAATAATATCATTTTTTAAAACCAAAAAATGGCATGAAAAGAGATGTTATCTTTCTTTAGAATCTCGACAAGGCATAGATAAATTTTGGCGAGAACTCGAATAATATCATCAAAAACAAGAAGATAATTGAAGGAAATATTAATTTTACTATTTCCGCTATCAAATCACCTCGCCCGCTCAATCTTCAAACTGCATTGTTTTTTATAAAGCAACAACGAGTGATCTTAATCTGAAAAATAATTCAATTTTGTTGATATGAAAGCACTAATCGCGCTTGAAGACGGCACTGTGCTGCCTGCACGCTCCTTCACCGGGGCGGGCGAGGCAGCCGGGGAAATCGTGTTCAACACCAGCATGAGCGGCTATCAGGAAATCCTGACCGACCCCTCCTACACCGGCCAGATGGTGACGATGACCTACCCGCTGATCGGCAACTACGGCATCAACCCGGAGGACATGGAATCCGCCGCCGCGCATCCCCGCGCCTTCCTGATGCGCGAATATCAGGCCGTGCCGAGCAATCACCGCGCCAGCGGCAGCTTGGCCGACTTCCTCCGCACGTTCGGCGTGCTCGGCATTGAGGGCTTCGACACCCGGATGCTGACCCGGATCATCCGCAAGCGCGGGGCGATGAAGGCGGTCATCTCCACTGAAGACCTCAACGAGGCTTCGTTAGTGGAAAAGGCGAAGAACTGGGCTGGGTTGGTTGGTCAAGACATGGTGGCGGGCGTGAGCACGGCCAAGCCCTACGCTTGGAGCGCAACTGGCCCGGTCGAGAGCAGCGCATTCCCGGCGGGCGGCAAGTTCAAGGTCGTGGCTTACGACTTCGGCATCAAATACAACCAGCTCCGCATTCTGGCGGAAAAAGGATGCAGCGTCTTGGTCGTGCCTGCGAAAACTCCGGCAGCCGACGTGCTGGCCCTCAATCCCGACGGCGTGTTCCTCTCCAACGGTCCCGGCGACCCAGCAGGCGTGGCAGGCGTGGTCGAGAACATCCGTGCCTTGCTCGGCAAGAAGCCAATCTTCGGCATCTGCCTTGGCCATCAGATGCTCGGCCTTGCCTATGGCGGCAGCACTTTCAAGCTCAAGTTCGGCCATCGCGGCGGCAATCAGCCGGTGAAGGACTTGCAGACCGGCAAGGTCGAAATAACCTCGCAGAACCACGGCTTCTGCGTTGACCCGCAAAGCCTGCCCGCCAGCGTCGAAGTCACGCACATCAACCTCAACGACGGCAGCCTTGAGGGGATGCGGCACAAAGAATTCCCCGCCTTTTCCGTGCAGTATCACCCGGAACACGCGCCCGGCCCGCACGATGCCGTTTACCTCTTTGACCGCTTCATCGGCCTGATGGAAGGGCGGTGACAGCAGCGGCGATGAGGCGTTCCCGGCTGGAAATGCCGCATTTGACGCTGGCAACGCCTCGCTGCCAGATAGAAACAGGCCATTCCCGCTTGGCAATGCGACGTTGCCAGTTGGCAATGGAGCATTCGCGGCAAGGAATGAGGCGTTGCCAAGAAGGAATGCCTCATTCGCACGTGGCAATGCGCCATTCCTTGCTGGCAATGAGGCATTTCCACTTGGCAATGGGTTACTGCCAGCGTCAAACGGGCCATTTCCAGCCGGAAATGCGCTGTTCGCAGCCAGCAAAAGAACACTCCTTCTTTAAGAAGCACCGCTGCCTGTCAGCTTAAATATTTTCGCACAGTTCGCCATGCCCAAACGCACAGACATACATAAGATTCTCATCATCGGCTCCGGCCCGATCATCATCAGTCAGGCCTGCGAGTTCGACTACTCCGGCGCGCAGGCGGTCAAGGCCCTGAAAGAAGAGGGCTATGAGGTGGTGCTGATCAACTCCAACCCGGCCACGATCATGACTGATCCAGGCTTGGCCGACCGCACCTACATCGAGCCGATCACCCCGGAATATCTGACCAAAGTGATTGAGCGCGAGCGGCCTGACGCGCTCCTGCCCACGCTCGGCGGCCAAACGGCCCTCAACACCGCGATCAAAGTGGCAGAGAGCGGGGTTTTGGAGAAATACGGCGTGGAGATGCTGGCTGCTGATGCCAAGGTCATCCGCAAGGCTGAGGGCCGCGAGGAATTCCGCGACGCGATGCGCAAGATCGGCCTTAATGTGCCGAAATCCTTCATCGTCCACACCATTGAGGAAGCGATGGCCGCAGGCGAGGAGATCGGTTTCCCGGTCATTGTCCGGCCCAGCTTCACGCTCGGCGGCACAGGCGGCGGCGTGGCCTACAACCGCCAAGAATTGCAGCAGATGTGCACCGCCGGGCTTGACCTTTCCATGACCACTGAGATCATGCTGGAGCGCAGCTTGCTCGGCTGGAAGGAGTACGAGCTGGAGGTGATGCGCGACCGCAAGGACAACGTGGTTATCATCTGCTCGATTGAGAATATTGACGCGATGGGCGTGCACACCGGCGATTCCATCACCGTGGCCCCGCAGCAGACCCTGACCGATGTCGAGTACCAGAACATGCGCGACGCGGCCATCGCCATCATCCGCGAGATCGGCGTGGAAACCGGCGGCTCGAACGTCCAGTTTGCGGTCAATCCCAAGGACGGCGAGCTGATGGTGATTGAGATGAATCCCCGCGTCTCGCGTTCTTCCGCGCTGGCCTCGAAGGCGACCGGCTTTCCCATCGCCCGCATTGCCGCCAAGCTGGCCGTGGGCTACACGCTCGACGAGCTGCAAAACGACATCACCAAGGAGACCTGCGCCGCCTTTGAGCCGACCCTTGACTACTGCGTGGTGAAAATCCCGCGCTGGACCTTCGAGAAATTCCCGGAGGCGGACGATTTCCTGACCACGGCGATGAAGTCGGTCGGCGAGACGATGGCTATGGGCCGCACCTTCAAGGAAGCCTTGCAGAAGGGCCTGCGCTCGCTGGAGATCGGCTGGACTGGCTTTGGCTTCAGCGGCAAGATGGACTTGCAGCATTTGGACAAGGACGACCTGGAGCACGGCCTGCGCAAGCCGAACTCCAAACGCGTCCCGCATCTGTTCGAGGCCCTGCGCCGGGGCATGAGCGTCGAGCGCATCGCCGAACTGACGAAGATTGACCCGTGGTTTTTGGTCAACATGCGTCAGATTGTCGAGGCCGGGCAGACGATCAAGAACAAAGGGCTGGCCGGGCTGCTTGATGCCGACTTCCTCTTTGAGGTCAAGCAGCTGGGCTTCTCTGACGCGCAATTAGCTTATCTCAGCGGCACAGCCGAGGAGGATATCCGCCAATTGCGCAAAAAGCTCGGTATTCAGCCGGTGTACAAGCTGGTGGATACTTGCGCTGCCGAGTTTGAGTCCTACACGCCGTATTACTACTCCTGCTACGATCAGGAAAACGAGTCCGAGCCGTCCGACCGCAAGAAGATCATGATCCTTGGCGGCGGCCCCAACCGCATCGGCCAGGGCATTGAGTTTGACTACTGCTGCGTCCACGCCGCCTTTGCGCTGGAAGAGATTGGCGTGGAATCCATCATGGTCAACTCCAACCCGGAAACTGTCTCGACCGACTATGACACCTCCGACCGCCTCTACTTCGAGCCGCTGACCAAGGAGGATGTTCTCAGCATCATTGAGCGCGAGAAGCCGGACGGGGTGATTGTTCAGTTCGGCGGTCAGACTCCGCTCAATCTGGCTGTGCCCTTGGCCAAGGCCGGAGTGCCGATTGTCGGCACCTCGCCTGATGCCATAGACCGGGCTGAAGACCGTGAGCGCTTCCAGCAGATGCTGCAAAAGCTCGGCCTCAAGCAGCCGGAGAACGCCATCGCCCACAATCTGGCCGAGGCTCTGAAAGCGGTGGAGCAGATCGGTTTTCCCGTGGTCATGCGGCCTTCGTATGTGCTCGGCGGGCGCAACATGCGCATCGTCTATAACGAGCAGGGCATCCGCGAATTCATGGCTCTGCCTGCCATCGTTGCCAGCGAGCATCCAGTGCTGCTTGACCGCTTCCTGAAGGACGCGATTGAGGTGGATGTGGATGCTGTCTCGGACGGCAAAATGACCGTGATTGGCGGCATCATGGAGCATATTGAGGAGGCAGGCATTCATTCTGGCGATTCGGCCTGCGTCCTGCCGCCGCACACGCTGTCTCCGGCGATGATTGAGGAAATCAGCCGGGCGACCAAGGCCATGTCCGCCGAGCTGGGCGTGGTCGGCCTGATGAACGTGCAGTACGCGGTCAAGGACGAGACGCTGTATGTGCTGGAGGTCAATCCCCGCGCCTCGCGCACCGTGCCCTTTGTCTCCAAGGCCACCGGCGTGCCGCTGGCCCGGATTGCGGCCAAGGTCATGCTCGGCCTGAGCTTGGAGCAGCTCGGTTTCACCAAAGAGGTTTCCATCAAGCACTGGGCGGTGAAGGAGGCGGTCTTCCCCTTTGACCGCTTCGAAAACGTGGACACCCTGCTTGGCCCGGAGATGAAATCCACAGGCGAGGTCATGGGCATAGACGACAACCTCGGCCTCGCTTTGGCTAAGTCACAGCAGGCTGCTGGCCAGAAGGTGCCGAAGAGCGGCTGCGTCTTCATCAGCGTCCGCCGCTCGGACAAGGAAAACATCGTGCCGGTGGCCAAGGACTTGATCAAAATGGGATTCAGCATTCTGGCGACGCACGGCACGGCGGACAAGCTGGCCGAGCACGGCCTGAGCTGCGAGCGGGTCAACAAGATTTCCCAAGGACGGCCCCATATTCTTGACAAACTCAAGGACGGTCAAGTACAGTGGATAGTTAACACCTCGTCCGGCAGCAGAACCACGGAAGACTCGTATTTCATCCGCCGGGCGGCCCTGAATTATCACATCCCCTACACCACCACAGTCAGCGGCGCGGTCTCAATGACGCAAGCCATCGCCGCTCTGGCTGAAGAGGAAATCGGGGTGAAAACCGTGCAGGAATTCGCCGCCGCCCTTGACTGAAGGCCTGCGAGGTCATACCTTGCCCTGAAGGCGGAACCAACGCCGTAACTCAATCCCTTCGCAGCTGAATGAACAACTTTTATAAAAATCTGAGCATGTGGCTGGTGATCGCCTTGACAGCGGCGGTGCTGGTCAAATTGTTCAGTGCGCCGTCCGTGGACAGGCCGAGAACCGACGAGATCAGCTACAGCCAGTTCCTCGCCAGCATTGAAAACAACACGATCAGCAAAGTGACCGTCAAAGGCGATAAAATCTACGGCACTGGCGGGGACGGTCGCAACGTGGTCAGCATGATGCCTCGTGATGTCGAGCTGTTCTCGCTGCTGCGCAAGTCTGGCGTGGATATCACCGTCAAAGAGGCGGACAGAGAGTCGCTCTGGCTCTCAATCTTCATCTCGTGGTTTCCGATGCTGCTGCTGATCGGCGTGTGGGTCTTCTTCATGCGCCAGATGCAGGTTGGCGGCAAGGGCGGCCCGCTCAGTTTCGGCAGAACAAGAGCGAAAATGCAGGAAGAGGGCGAGGCGAAAATCACCTTCAAGGATGTGGCCGGGATTGACGAGGCCAAGGCCGAGCTGGAGGAGATCATTGATTTTCTCAAAGATCCAGAGAAATTCACCAAGCTCGGCGGACGCATCCCCAAGGGCGTGCTGCTGGCCGGCCCTCCCGGCACCGGCAAGACCCTTTTGGCCAGAGCCATCGCGGGCGAGGCCGGGGTGCCCTTTTTCTCCATTTCCGGCTCAGATTTCGTCGAAATGTTCGTCGGCGTGGGTGCCTCGCGGGTGCGCGACCTCTTCAATCAGGGCATGAAGAATGCGCCCTGCATCATCTTTATTGATGAAATTGACGCAGTGGGCCGTCATCGCGGCGCGGGTCTCGGCGGCGGGCATGACGAGCGCGAGCAGACCCTCAACCAGCTCTTGGTGGAGATGGACGGCTTCAACGCCAACGACGGCGTGATCATCATCGCCGCCACCAACCGGCCTGACGTGCTCGATCCGGCTCTGCTCCGGCCTGGCCGTTTCGACCGCCAAGTGGTGGTGCCGATCCCGGATATCAAAGGCCGTCAGATGATCCTCGACATCTACGCCAAGAAAACCAAGATGGCCGCTTCGGTGGACATGGAGGTGATTGCGCGCGGCACGCCCGGCTTTTCCGGCGCGGACTTGGAGAACTTGGTCAACGAGGCGGCCCTGATGGCGGCCCGGCAAGGCGCGGAGGAAATCACCAGCGAGCTGCTGGAAAAAGCCAAAGACAAGGTGATGATGGGCGCGGAGCGCAAATCCATGATCATTTCCGACCGCGAGAAGAAGATCACCGCCTATCACGAGGCAGGGCACGCCATTGTCGCCCGCCTGCTGCCCGGCACCGATCCCATTCACAAGGTGACGATCATTCCGCGCGGGCGGGCACTCGGCCTGACCATGCAGCTACCCACGGACGAGAAATACACGCATTCCAAGCAGTTCCTGCTCAACACACTGCGCATCCTCTACGGCGGCTGGACTGCCGAGAAGGTCATTTTCGGCGAAATCACCACCGGTTCCGGCAACGACATTGAGCGCGCCAGCGATTTGGCCCGCAAGATGGTCTGCGAATGGGGCATGAGCGAGGAGCTGGGGCCGCTGGCTTACGGCAAGAAGGAGGAGCAGATATTCCTTGGTCGTGAGATCGCCCAGCACCGTGATTACAGTGAAGAAACCGCTCGCCGCATTGACGACGTGGTGAAGGAGATGATCCTCACCGCCGCAGCGGATACGGAAAAACTGCTGCGTGACAACAAGGACATCCTTGAAGCGGTGGCCAACGAGCTGCTGGAGAAGGAGACGATCACGCTGGAGGATATTGATCGGGTCATCGGCGTGCTGCGCAAGCCGGAAGCGGAAAAGGCGGAACCGGCAGCAGTCTAAGAGATTTTTCTGTCACAGGATAATTTGGCGCAGGTTCTCCTGCGCCTTTTCTTTTTTTGAGGCACGATGAAGAAACCGCAGCTCATGGGCATTCTCAATGTCACTCCAGATTCCTTTTCCGACGGCGGCAGCTTTTTCGATGCGCGAAGCATTCACCGGCAGGCGGAACGGCTGCTGGCGGACGGCGCGGACCTCATTGATATTGGTGGAGAATCCACCCGGCCTTTTGCCCAGCCAGTGACGGCGGACGAAGAGTTGCGGCGGGTTATTTCGGCAATTGAGGCCGTGCGCTCGCTTTCGGCGGCAATTCCGATCTCCATAGATACCACCAAAGCGATTGTGGCCCGCGCCGCGCTGGCTGCTGGAGCGACAATCATCAATGATATCTCCGCTCTTCGCCACGATCCAGAAATGATCAGCGCGGCCCGCAGCTTTGACGGTCCTATGATCATCATGCACATGCAGGGCACGCCTGGCGACATGCAGCTTGCTCCGCAGTACAGCGACGTGGTTGCAGAAATTTGCACTTTTTTTCAGGAGCGGACAACGTGGATGCAGGCGCAGGGCATCCGCCGGGAACGGATCATCCTCGATCCGGGCATCGGCTTCGGCAAGACGCTGGAGCATAACTTGGCAATTCTGCGCAATATCAGCGCGTTTAAAGCCCTTGGCTTTCCGGTGCTGATCGGCCATTCGCGCAAGTCTTTCCTTGGCAAGCTCGGCCTGCCGATGGAAGAACGGGACTGGGCCACGGCATTAGTTTCCGCCTTCTGCGCCCAGCAGAACGCGGATATTTTGCGGGTGCATGATGTGGCGAAAACCGCAGCGGCCTTGCGGCTGACTGAGGTGCTGGAACCGCAGACGGCATGAAAAAGGCCCGTCTGCGCAGGGCATGACGGGCCAAACTGCAGGTCGAAAATTAAAGTTACGGCTCGACACTGTCTGCAACGATGTGTTCAGGTTTCAGATCGCAGGCGCCTTTGCGTGAAGAATAGACCTCAACCACATAAAGGCCATTTACTTTTTCTGGCAGAATGCGAATGCGCGTGTCAGCAGCACGCTGATTTTCCTTGCCAAGTTCCGCATCCTTGCTCTCCGCCAGTTTCATGCCCAGAGCAAAGGCCTCATCTACGGTTTTACCGTAGCCTCTGACACAGTTTTTCTTTTCCTCTGCCTGAACTGCTAGTGAACTGGCAAAAAATGCGGCGGCAGCGCAGACGGCGACGACCAGCTTTTTCATGACCGTATCCTCCTTTATTGATTGAACATGCCGGGCATGTTCGTATGAAGGGGCCGTTCCCTTTTTTTTGATATTGATAATCATTCCTAATTAAAGAGTACAAAAAAAGCAGGGGGCTGTCAAATTATTTCCATAATCGCTTGACTGCGCCGCTGGCAACGACTTATAATTAAAAATTGAACAAAATTTTTGAAGCTATTTCAGGAGGATGCCGGGAGCTGTCAACAGCAGCTCCCGGCTGCGCAGCTTATGCTGCAAGACGCAGGGCTTGGATGTCAAAACAGCGGGCAACCAGCTTATGCTCCTGCCAGCGTTTGAGCAGGCGCACCGCGCTCATGGTCACCATCGGCTCGATCAGCACCAGCGGCGCATAGGCGGCGGCGAATTTCGCCCAAGCGAAGAACGGGGTCTCCACCTCCGCAAAGGCCAGCCAGAAGCCGACCATCAGCATCACGCCGCTGTAGTACACTGCGTCCAGCCGGACAATCTCTTTCCAGCTCAGGTCGCGCCGTCCCTCGGCCAGCCGCTTGCCGACGCTGTGATGCACGGCCAGCAGCGGCACGATCAGCGAGAGGCTGTTCACGGCCAGATGCACGAGGTCCTGCGGCTCAAAGAGCAGTCCTTGCAGGAGCAGTCCGAGGGCGAAGCCGTACAGCGTCGGAAAGTAGCCGAGGGTGAGGTAAATCGCCATCGCGCCGACAAAGTGCAGCTCGGACGGCCCGACTGGCATGTGGAACGACTCCATGAAGACCGAGAAGAAGGCGGCGGCCAGCAGAGTCCGCAGCAGCACGGCAGGAGCGCGGAAAGCGTCCTTCAAGTGGCCTGCCAGAACAGCGACGGCGGTGACATTGGCAAAGACGAGCTTGGCCGGGGCGATGAATCCAGGTTCGATGTGCATGATGTGTTTCCCTCCTGAGGAAATAAGGTGAGTGCAAGATGCCGGACGCGCAGGATGAGGCGCGGCGGCGGAGCGGTCTGCAATGCGGCGGAGGGAAGAAGGAAGACAGCGCGGCAGGAAAGGAAGAGGCAGGCACCTGCCGCGCCATCTTGAACGCAGAGTGCCGCCCGCCGCAGCATGTTCAAGCCAACAAGGCCAGAGCCGGTCTCCGGGCTTACGCGCTGGATGTCTGATGCACAGATCATCCGCTTCCGCCGCCTTCCCAGCCTTGCTGGCCAGTGGCATGATGACGGAAGATGACGCGCCTACCGTTGCGGGGGCAGCACCGGAATCACCAACCTTCGGCTGACCGGATTTCCCATTCAGTCCGGGGACAGTTCCCCGAACCGCTCTGACAAAAACACAACGCACAATATATCCAGCGGGTTGCCGGGTGTCAAGCTATTTCACCAGCTGATTCATCTCGAAGATCGGCAGGAGAATGGACATGACAATGAAGCCCACCGCCGCGCCCATCAGCAAAATCATAATCGGCTCAATCATCGCGGTCATAGCCAGCACCTTGGCTTCCACTTCCTTTTCGTAACTGTCCGCCGCCTTGGCCAGCATTTTTTCCAGTGCGCCGCTCTGCTCGCCCACAGCGATCATCTGCACCAGCATGGGTGTGAAATAGGGATTGCCGCGCAGAAAGCCGGACAGACTTTTGCCTTTCTCCAGCTCTGCCGCTGCCTGCTCCAGAATGTCGGTCAGGAGGACATTGCTGAGGATATTCTTGACAATTTGCAGCGTCGTGACAAGCGGCACACCGGATTGCAGCAGGCTGGACATGGTTCTGCTCATGGCGGCGGCGGCGGCTTTAATGTTCAGATCGCCGATCACGGGCAGGGTGAGTTTCATCCTGTCCCAGATGCGCCTGCCGTGCGGATGCTGGAGAAAAAAATAACGCAGGCCGACAAAGACAGCGGCGAGCAGCAGCAGCACTGCCCACCAGTATTGCTGAAGAAAGGCACTGAAGTAGATCAGCAGGGTGGTGGGCAGGGGCAGTGCCTGTTTCCGTTCAATAAAAACTTTGGTGATGGACGGCACAATGAAGGTGATCAAAGCGAAGAGCACGCCTGCTCCGACTAAGGCCATAAATATCGGGTAGATCAGGGCGGCGGAAAGCCGGGCGCGCATGGCCTGCTGCCGCTCGCCAAACTCGGCCAGCCGCTCCAGCACCACGTCAAGCGAGCCGGAAGCCTCGCCCGCCCGCACCATGTTGATATAAACTTTGGAGAAAAGACGCGGATGTTCGGCAAGCGACTCGGTCAGCGAATTTCCTTCATTGACCGAATCCTTGATCTGGGTGATGATCGTTTGCAAGGATTTGCTGCTGGTCTGCTCAATCAGACCGTTGAGGGCAGGCACAAGAGGGATGCCCGCGCCCAGCAGCGTGGCGAGCTGGCGGGTGGCAACATGCACGTCCTGCTGCCGGATGCGCGGCCCGGATTGCAGACTGAACAAGCTGCTTACGCCGCTGTCTTTCCGCCCTTTGCGGCCTTTCGGGGCAGTCTCTTTCAGTTCGACTGGATATTTGCCGAGCTGGCGGATTTTCTGCCGGGCAACAGGCAAGGAGTCGGCATCAAGAACGCCTTTGTGTTTCTTCCCGGCGGCATCAAGGGCAATGTATTCGTAAACAGGCATGAGTGGCTGATAGCTTTGTTTGCACAGGCGGAAATTCCGCTGCTGCACAAACAAATAACAGGCTTGCCCCAACTTTGCAAGAAAATTGCCTTTTCCGCTGGCGCACCGAGCGGCTTGTTGAAGAAGACCGCAAAAGCAAGTAGAATCAAGCGGCCTTGTTGGCGACACCAGAATTTTTTCTTTGGAGGAAGGATATGAGACGAGTTTTCTGCTTGGCAGCGGCTGCGCTGCTTGCTTTTTTGGCAGGTGCTGCGGAACAAGCGCAGGCAACCACAGTCGGACCAGCACAGGCGGGATGGGGACAAGTGGGGGAACTAAGTTTTGCCACCGGGGACGACCTCAGCCTTGCGTTGGATAGAAACGGCACCCCGTATATCGCCTTCAGGAACAGTGCCGATGGCAGCAAGGCCAGTGTGATGAGATTTGATGGCACAAGCTGGGTGCAGGTCGGCGGCGGAGCAGCCTCGACTGGCGCGGCCAGCGATATCAGCCTTGCGTTAGACGGAACCGGCATTCCTTATGTCGCCTTCAGTAATGCTGTTGACGGCGGCAAACTCCGCGTCGTGAAACTCAACAACAGTGATTGGGTGAAAGTCGGAGGTGATACCGACATCTCCAGCAGGGATACCTTAGACATCAGTCTTGCTGTGGACAACAGCGGCACTCCATTTGTTGCTTATAGCGAAAGCGGGGCAGAACCTTGGGATTATGCTCAAGCCACCATGAAGACACTAAACGGCACAGATTGGGGAGCCTTCCGTGGAGCAGGTTTCTCTGTGGATGCAGCTTCATCAGTCAGTCTTGCCTTGAACAGCGACGGTATCCCTCACGTTGCCTATATCTATCAAGATGTGGACGAACGCAAAAAGATCGGTGCGATCAAATATGGAGATACAAGCTGGGTGCCAGTGGGTACGGCAGGATTTGCTGAAGTGGCCGACATCTCTGCCAGCCTTGCCGTGGACAGCAACAGCATTCCTTATGTAGCCTTCAGCGACGCTGCGGACGGAGGCAAGGCCAATGTGTTGCGTTTCAACGGCATAACATGGACGCAGGTCGGCGCGGCTGCTGCCTCTGAAGGCGCGGCAACGAACATTAGCCTTGCTCTGAGCACGAGCGGTGTGCCGTATGTCGCCTATTCAGATGCCGCCAACAGCGGCAAGGTCGGCATCAAGAAGTTGAACGGCACCGCGTGGGAGCAGGTTGGCACAACAGTTTTTCAGAGTGATGCCGACAACATCAACTTAGTCCTCAGCGGCAGCGGCACACCGTATGTTCTTTTCAGCGACATGGAGAGCAAAATCAGCGTGATGAAATACAGCAACAACATAGCCATGCCGTGGCTGGATCTGTTGCTGCATAAGAAATAGCTTTCACAAATCCAGCCCGGTTGTGTCCTCGTTGAGCAGCTCGCAGCCGTTATCGCGCACCACCGCCATGTTTTCCAGCCGGATGCCGCCCCAGCCGGGAATGTAGATGCCCGGCTCGATGGTGACAATCATTCCCGCCCTTAGCCGCTTCCGGCAGCGCGGGCTGAGGCGTGGGGCCTCATGGACGGCCAGACCGACTCCGTGCCCAAGCCCGTGGCCGAAGCAGCGGCCATAGCCTGCGTCGTTGATGACCTGCCGCGCCGCCTGATCCACATCCCGGCAGACCGCGCCGGCCCGGATCGCCTTGACCGCCGCAAGCTGGGCCTTGCGTGCTGTCCGCAGCCGTTCAAGGAACATGCTGTCCGGCTGGCCGTGGAACAGAGTACGGGTCATGTCCGAGCAATAGCCGTCCAGCACTAAGCCCATATCTATCAGCACCAGCTCGTTTTCTTGCAGCACCCGGTTGGATGGCACGGCATGAGGTTTGGCGGCATTTGCACCAAAAGCGACAATGGTGTCAAAGCTGGGCCGCTCCGCGCCGTGCTGGCGCATCGTGGTGTCAAGTGCCAAGGCGAGATCAATTTCTGTAATCCCGGTCTTGATTCTGCCGAGCGCCTGTTGAAAGACCTCCTCGTTGCGCCTGACCGAGGCTCTCAGCAGGCTGATTTCTTCCTCGCTCTTCACTTCACGCAGTTGCTCAACTAAGCCAGTAAGCGGCACCAGTTCGACCTGTTTCCCCAGCACCGTCTCCATTCTGCCGACGCTTGAATGCAGCATGTAATGGCTCTCAAAGGCCAGCCGTTTCACATCCAAGGAAGGCAGCAGCGTTTTAAGCAGAAGAGACAAGCCCTTGCGGTACAGCTCCACCCTGAAGCCTGCGGCTTCCTCTTTGGCTTGCAGCTCAAAACGGGAATCGGTGAGAAGAAAGGGGCCGCCTTTCTTCGGAATCAGCAGCACGCCGGAGCTTTCCTGAATGCCGTGATCGGCAGGCGTGTAGCCGCTCAGATAGCGGCGGTTGCTTGGCTCAGTGATGAGAATGGCATCAAGACCGCGTCCTCGCAACGAGGCTTGAATTTTGTGAATGCGCTGCTGGATCATAAAAGCATCTCCTTCGCCATTCTGCTGATGGCGGTATAATCTGTCTTTCCGCTGCCAAGAAGTGGAATAGCTGCCACTTGCTGCACCAGCCGGATGTTGTGCAGCGGCGACAGCCCGGCAGCGCGGATGGCCTGATTCGCCTCCTGCCGGTCAGTGTTCAACGTGGTGAGCAGCACCAATTCCGGGTGCTGCTCGTCGCCGCTGGCCGCCACAGCTAAAATTGGCCCTTCGCCGATCGGATAATGCGTTTCCAATGCCTGCTCAATGGCGGGCAAGGAAATCATTTCGCCGCCAATTTTAACAAAGCGTTTCAGCCGACCAGCAAAGACCAGCACGCCGTCCCGCTCAAACATCAAATCGCCAGTATCATACCAAAGCTGGCCGTCAAATTCGACAAAAGGCGACTTCGCCTCGCCAATATAACCGCCAAAGACATTAGGGCCGCGCACCAGCAGTCGTCCGTTTTTACCCGCCGCCGCAGACTTGCCTGTCTCTGGATCAAGCAGGACGTGCCGCATTGAGGGGAGCAATTTGCCAATAGTGCCCAATTGGGGAGCCGTGAGCGAGTTAACCGATATTAAAGGCGAACACTCCGTCACGCCGTAGCCTTCGCAGAGCACAGTCTGCGGGCATTTCTCCTTCAGCGCAGCAAAAACATGTTCCGGGCATTTTTCCGCCCCGGAGAAAATCAGCCGCAGCGATTGCAATTGCTCCGGTTTGGCCGCCCGCAGCATTCCCTGCAAAAACGTAGGAGTAGCGATCAGCGCGGTTGTGCCGTATGCCGCCGTCATCCGCGCCAGCATCGCGCCTTCGGTGGGATTGGGCCAATAAACCGTGCGCAGTCCAGAACAGAGCGGTAAAATCACGGTTCCGGCCAAACCCAGCGAATGAAAAACCGGCAGTATGCCCAGCAGCCGGTCATTGGAGGAAAGTGAGAGCACTTGGGCGAAATCGCGCAGATTTGCCAAAAAATTGGCATGAGTGAGCGGCACTGCTTTTGGACGGGCTTCCGAGCCGGAAGTGAAAAGGATGGCGGCATTTTCGGCAATTTTTGCCTGCCGTAGTTGCCGCCACGAAAAGCGGCTTTTGAGCAGGGCGGCTATTTTTTGGCCAACAGTGATTTCAGCAGCCATATCTTCTAAATAACACCACGTCACGCTAACTTGCTCCAGCGCGATGCCCTGCCCAGTCAGGCGGCTGGTGAGCGCTTTGGCCGTAATCACCTGCGTTGCACCGACCACGCCCAGCGAGTGCTGCATATTAGCTGTGCCGCTGGTCCAATTGACCATGACCGGCTCTTTGCCGCTGAACACCACGGCCAGCCACGTCACTGCTGCGCCGACCGAACCTGGCAGCATGATGCCGACGCGCTGGCCGGACAGCCGCTCAATTTGCGGCAGCAGGGCGAAAATCCCCATGATGAGCTGCCGCCAGGTTTTATCGCCCCGGATTTGATCAGAAAGAATCACCTGATCAGGCGATTTTTGCGCCTGATTAAGGAACAGCTCGGCGATATTCGCGCCCTCCGGCATGGTCAACGTCCGTTCTTCAACCAGAGCAAACCAGCCAGCGGAAACCGGCTTCAGCTCCGCGCCCGCCAAGGTGGGAATGATGCCGCCTGCCGCGAGAATGCAATCCGCGACCGTTTTCAGGGCTTCCAGATTGTCTGCCGCCACGCCGAATTCCTGCTGAAGCCATGCTCCAAACTCCGCCAACACAATGCTGTCTAAGCCGAGATCGGCAGAGAGATTGTCGCATTCCTGAATGTCCTTGATTCCGGCCAGCTCGCGCAGCTTGTCTGTGACCAAAATGCGGGTGGATTCAGGAATCTTGCTGGTGTCCTTGTCCGCAAACTCCGGCTGGGCCTCGTCGTGATAAATCGGCGCATAGCCCTGCCACCACCAAAGCGGCACCTCGGTATGGCGGTCGGGCTTGCGGTTGTAAAAATCTTCCAGATAGCGGTTGATTACTTGCTTGCCTGCATTGCGGGCAGGAAAATCATCTGGCTCCGTGAATTCCAGCTCAACATGACGGCGCGGCAGAAAAAAAATGCCGCTGGCCAAGACCGCCAGCATCAGTTTGCCGATGTCGCCCAGCAGCGAAGGAATTCCCCGCGCCCGACTAAAGCGACTGCCCCAAAGGCCGCGCAACCGCACCAGCACAATCCGGGCTTCCGGCACCGCGTGGACTATATTGGCCGCGCCGCTGTTCCCGCCGATCACTTCTAAATTGCCCCGGCTGATGCGGCCTGATGGATAGAGCAAAACGTTGTCGCCCCGTTTGAGGGCAGCTATAATTTCTTCAATTCCGGCAAATACTTGCTCCCGCGCCTCTTGGCCTTTGGTGCTCAGGTCTGGAATGCGGATTGCCCGCAATTGTTCCATCAGCCAGCGGAACAGCGGATGCGACGTTTGGTTCTCATCTGCCAGCGGGCGCGGCGCAAAGCTGCGGTGCAGCAGGCTCATGATGATCACCGGATCAATCAAGGCCTGATGATTGGGCAGAAAAAGAATGGGCCGTCGATCATTCCGACGGCTTTTTTTGATCTCCCGCAGTCCAGAAACACGAATGCGGTAGCGGAGACGGAGGAGCAAGGCGAAGAGAAGATTGAGCAGAATTTTCATAATGGCAAATTTTAGAAAAATTACTTCTTTGGTTTATTCCAAAGAAAATAGTAATAAGGAGGGTAACGTCCTTTCCTTTTTTCGCCGAACTTTTGGCCTCGCTCTGTCAATTCATATTCTCCATTATGCAAAGTTAGATAACCTTCTTTCACCAGCATTCCATAAATTTCATGCGTTGCTTTGCCGTAATGGGTCGCAAGTTCGGCGGCAGTCAGCTTTTTCTGTTCCTGCCCATTGCTTGATTCATAGGCTTGGCCAGTTTTCTGCGAAGGATTTATTGCTTCCTCGCTGATGCGGACCAGTCGCCGCACTTCTTCATGCGCCGCATTGTACAGCATTTTATCCTGTGTCGGATGAATCCCGATGCCCATTTCATTGTTGTTCACTTGACTGAAATCATACAGATTCATGCTGGTGACAATGCAGTAATGCTCGCTCAAATAGCACTTGGCATGAAGATTTTTGCAAAAGCTGATTTTTATGTGTTTCTGCCCAGCGAGCCACTGCCGTTCGCTGTCATGCAGCTCTTGTTTGCCATACACAATGCGCACTTCAGCCATCTGCCCGCTTTTATCTTTGAGCAGTTCGCGCAGACGGTCGTTGAGCTTGAGATACGGACTGATGAGAATAAGCTGCTCCTTGGCATCTTTGATCAGCCGCTCCAGCAGCAAATTGATTTCAGTTGTATTGAGAAATTGTGCCATGATGCAAAATGTAGCTGATTTTTTGTAGGGGCGAAAATTTTTTCGCTCTACTACTCAGGATACATGAAAACAGCTCTCCGCCGTTCATCAAACGCAGCCAGCTCTTCCTGCCATGACCGCTCCAGCTCGATAATCTCCGCGCCGTTCTCCACAGCCTCGCGCACAGCCCGGTTGCCAAGAATCAAATCTATCGGCAGTTTCTCGTATTCGTACTCATACGGCGGCTGTTTCCATGCAAAATCCTGCGGATATAAATGCAGCAAGGCCTCCAGCAGGGCAAGGCTGAGGCGGTAGGAAAGAAAACGGCCCGGCTCGGTGACATGGACATGGAAGCCAGCGCAAGGCTTGCCTGCCCATTTGCCGGAAGTCGGCTCGAAAACGAGCGGGCGGAGGACGCAGCCGGGCAGCTCGGTGCGGGCCAGCCGCGCCAGCACCTCCTGCGGCCTGATGAAGGGCGCGCCGACCAGCTCGAAAGGCAGCGTGGTGCCGCGCCCTTCGGAAATATTCGTTCCTTCCCAGATCACTTGGCCGGGATACACCAGCGCGGTCAACGGCGTGGGCATGTTCGGCGAGGGAAAAACCCAAGGCAGGCCGGTGTCAGCGAAAAACATCGAGCGTGTCCAGCCCTGCATCCGCACCACTTCCAGCTCGGCATGAATGCCCATTTCCTGATTGCAGAGCAGGGCCAGCTCGCCCATCGTCAGGCCGTGGCGCATCGGGATTTCATGCAGGCCGACAAAAGAACGCAGCTCCGGGCGGAGCAGGTTTCCTTCGATAATTTGCCCGCCGACCGGATTGGGGCGGTCGAGGACAACAACTTTTTTGCCGCCCGCCGCAGCCTGCTGAAGGCAATAGACCACCGTCCAAATGAAGGTGTAAACCCGCGTGCCCACGTCTTGCAGGTCAATCAGCAGGATGTCGAAATGCTCAAACATCGCGGCAGTCGGCTGGCGCGTCTCGCCGTAGAGCGAGAAAACCGGCAGGCCAGTGGCTGCGTCCGCGCCGTGACCGGACTCAATCATGTTGTCCTGCTTCTCGCTGAAAAAGCCGTGCTGCGGTGAGAAAAGGCAGGCTAATTGGCCGGGAAATGCCTGCATGACAAGGTCGCGGCTGTGGCGGAAACGGCTGTCCGTGGAAGCCTGATTGCAGAGCAAAGCCAGCCGCTTGCCAGCAAAAGAGCGCGGCGGCGCAGCGATGAGTTCTTCGATGCCAAGAGTGGTCATGATGCAGTTATTTCGCTGGAGCTGTTTTCAGTTTGAAAATCACCTTAATATTTTTTTGCAGTGTAATAACTGAAGGGACAAAAAGGAATTCTCCTGCCTGCTGCTGCAGTTTTATCTTCTCAAATTCCGCCGAACTCATGCCAATCCCTATTTTTATTCCCTCATATCCAGCTGCAAGACTATTTGATGACGAGACGATAAATTCAGCATCAGATATCTTTCTGAAATCTTCTTGAGAGACAGAGAAAACTGATTCCACCTCGGCACCAAATCCAGAAGCCATCAATTCAGCTTGCGATTTTGCATTACTGCTCGCCTCTGCGATCAAATCTGCCTCGATCTTTTTTCTGTCAGTTCTGTCAAACATTGTGTTGACGTATATGACATTTTGGAATGCAAGGAGCTTTTTGATAATTTGTTCATATCTGCTGAGTTCCTTCAGCTTCACTGAAAAACTGCGTGTGGCCTCGTAACCTAATATCTTGAGTTGATTGAATGAGTTGATCTTCTGTTCCCGCACCGCCCGTTTATCAATCTGATAAGCGACGATGTCATCTTTGCTGATTTGCTGTTCTGTAAGAAAAACAACTAATTCAGCACAACGTTTTTGCACTGTGTCAAGTGCCTTTTCTGCACTTTCATCGTATTGCTGCACTTTGAATGAAATAGTCGCAATATCAGGCGGTATCTTTTTCTCAGCCTCGCCCTGAGCGTAAACAAAAGGGAAATCAGGGATTTCAAATGCATGAGCATTCATCCCTAATGACAGAGCAATCATAAACGACACCAAGATACATTTTGCCATTTTTCTTTGTAAGGTTAAATTATTGATATAAACAGCCGCTTGCCGACAAAAAAGCGCGGCGATGAGTTCTTCGATGCCGAGAATGGTGATTTATGCTGCTTTGCGCTGATCAAGATGATTTTCCATCGCCTTCTTGCCTGCTGTAATCAGGGCATCAAGGCGATAATCAGGCATATCAAACTCTGTTGTGCCATAGCCCTTTGCCGGGAGACGGCAGATCAGATGCGGATTATTTCTGATCACTTCATTGTCATGTGAGCAGCACATGGTGTTGATGAGCGTGTTCACTCGATTCACGGTCTTCAACTTACCTGAAATGCTGCATTGAATATCATTTTTTTGCTCAGGGACAGGCAGTGTTTCATCAATAAGAAGACCGATCGTGCCCGCATCCTCATCTTTGATCTCAATTCCCATGATTTGTGTTTTGTTGTGATGTCCTTCCGCGTCCTTCTCCACCAGAAAAAGAGGAAAATTAGACAGCATTCCGCCGTCAACAATCCGGTCTCCAGCCATTTCTTCATTCAGGTATTTTCCCCATTCCTCTCGCCAGATCACTTCACTCCAGACAAAAGGAATGCTCATTGACATCCGCACGGCCCAAGCAACGGGACAATCAGGGGCAGTGCGATGATTCAGCACCAATATGCGGCACTTGCTGGTGTTGGATGCCAGCAGGGAAAGGTCAGTGCCTGTTTTTTTATAAAAATCAGATAATGTGATGTCTGAACTCATCTTTTGACTCAACTTGCTCTTCATCCACCGCAAAAACTCCTCGCCAGCATACAAGCCGCCGCATTCAATGAAACAGAAAAGCTGGCGATACGACTGAATATGCAGAAGATTCTCAATGGTTTCTCGTTGAGCTGCCTTTGAAATGAGTTCAATGAAACTGAAGAATAAACTGCTTTCCTTGTCTAACTCTTTAAAGATATCTGAAGTCTCTATAAATTGTTCACAGAATTTTTTCTGTGGAACATCCATAAACGACGTGAAAACTGGAGTGTCATCTTTTTTCTCTTTCACGAATGAATACAGGTCGTCCGGCGTGAAACCAGCGGCCAGCAGGGTGGCAGTGATCGCCCCGGCTGAAGTTCCTATCAACCGGCGGTGCTTGCAGCCTCTTTGATAAAAAGCCTTCATTGCGCCGACAAATGCTGCGCCCTTGGCCCCGCCGCCTTCAAAAACCAGATCATACACATCAGACATTTTCTCCTCCAATATTAGAAGTTACAGCAGATGCTCCACCAATATCTTCACTCCTATCGCCACCAGCACCGCGCCGCCGATCATCTCCATCCTCTTGCCCATTTTCATGCTGGCTTTTTTGCCGATCAGCATGGCGGCTGATGAAAGCAGCGCGGTGATGAGGCCAATCATCACCGAAGGATACCAAATGCTCACTTCCAGCATGGACAGACTGAGACCGACCGCCAGCGCGTCAATGCTGGTGGCGATGCTGAGAAGCACCAAAGTCAGGCCGCGCGAAGGATCATCGGCAATTTTCTCCTCGTCCGCCTCAAATCCCTCCTTGAGCATCCGCCCGCCGACAAAGAGCAGCAGGGCAAAGGCGATCCAATGATCAACCTCCGAAAAATAGACGGCAAATTTCACGCCCGCCGCCCAGCCGAGCACCGGCATGAGAAACTGAAACAGGCCGAAGTGAAACGCCAGCCGTCCGGCGGAGCGGAAATCCTGCACAAAACCTGCGGCGGCAGCGGCCAAAGAGACCGCCGCCGCATCCATCGCCAGCCCGCAGGCAATGACCACAACTTCAAGAAAATTCACAGTGCCTTTTTCTCCTCGGCGTAGGTCTTGCGCAGCTGCACCGGAGTCTTGCTGCCTTTCTTCAGGCGCAGATTGAGCATTTCAACAAAGACCGAGAAGGCCATGGCAAAGTAGATGTATCCTTTGGGGATATGATACTCAAGCCCTTCAACGATCAGGGTGAAGCCGATCAGGAGAAGAAAGCTCAGGGCCAGCATTTTGACCGTCGGATGACGGTTGACGAAGTCGCCAATCGCCTTGGCCAGAAAAACCATGACACAGGAAGAGGCGATGACAGCGGCAATCATGATGTTCACATGATCAACCATGCCCACAGCGGTGATGACCGAGTCCAGCGAGAAAACCACATCAAGCAGAAGTATCTGAATGATCACGCTGAGGAAGGACGGCCCGCTTTTTTTCTGCCCGCCGGAGACATGCTCCTCCTCGCCTTCCAGTTTTTCGTGAATTTCGTGGGTGCTTTTGCCGATCAGGAAGAGGCCGCCGAGGATGAGGATCAGGCTCCGGCCCGTGATATCGTGCTTAAGCACCGAAAACAGCGGCGCGGTCAGGCCGATGATCCACGACAGCGAAAGCAGCAGCAGAATGCGGGTGCCGATGGCCAGCATGATGCCGGTGGTGCGCGCCCGCGCCTGCTCGTGCGGCGGGAGTTTCCCGGCAAGGATGGAGATGAAGATCACGTTGTCCACGCCGAGAACGAGTTCGAGGAGGACAAGGGTGAGGAAGGCGATCCAAGCGTTGGGGTCGGTGAGCCAGTGCATTGCGTTGCTCCTTTTAGTTGTGATTAGACAGAGGTGCATCACAATGTACAGCAGGCTGTCCGCGCTTGTCAATCAAGACCGGCCTGCCGTTCTCCGCCTCCACACCCGAAGCCCGCTTCGCTGAACAGGGCAAAAAATACGGAAAAATCGAAGCGAGCTTCGTCGCGTCGCTCCATTACATCTCGATAAAACAGCCAGTTAACACTATAGCTGCGTCTGGCACGCTGTTTGCAATACCTTGCGCAGAACGTTGCACAGTTTCAACATCAATCTCTTGCACAGGAGCAGGCAGCATGGAAGGCGCATTGGAATACGGCCAGGAACTGGAATTTGAGAATTTCGAGTTTGAGGATGAATGGAGCGGCGAAGGCGAGGTCTTCAGCGAGGCGGAGCTGATGGAGCTGGCAGGCGAGCTGCTGGAAATCAACTCTGAGGCGGAGCTGGATCAGTTTTTGGGCAAGCTGATCAAGAAAGCAGGCAGCGCACTGGGTAAAGTTGTTCGCTCTCCCATCGGCAAAGCAGTAGGTGGCTTTCTTAAAAATGCGGCTAAGAAGGCACTGCCGCTGGCAGGTGCGGCGGTCGGCACCTACTTCGGCGGGCCACTTGGCGCAAAACTTGGACATTCACTTGGTTCATTAGGAGCCAATGCCTTGGAAATGGAAACGCTCAACGCTGAAGACAGAGAATTTGAAGGAGCCAAACAGTTCGTCCGCATGTGCGGAGATGCCGCGAAAACCGCGCTGTCCGCGCCTGCGACTGTCAATCCGCAGGCCGCCGCCAAACAGGCTGTGTCTGCGGCGGTCGCCAAACATGCGCCCGGCTTGCTGACCGGAAAAAAATCTGCCGCTGGAGCACGAAAGTCACGCCGTTCGTCCGGGCCGGTCGTAACTGGCCAGTGGGTGCGCAAGGGCAACAAAATTCTCATCAGCCTGTGAAAGGAGCGATCATGCACGATCTTGATCACGGACGCGCGGAAGCCGAAGCGGAGTTCGAGCAGTATGAGCAGTGGGAAGCTGAAGGCGATCATGAGCAGCTGGAGGCGGACGAGTTTGAATTTGAGGATGCCGAGCTGTATGAGGCTGAACCCGAATCCGAGTCGCTGTTCTGCAAAAACGGCGAGATATGCGAGGCGCAGGAGACTGAGCTGGCCTTGGAGCTGCTGGAGGTGAGCAACGCCGCTGAATTCGAGAACTTTCTCGGCAACTTGGCCCGGCGGGCGGTTCAGGCGGGCAAAGGCATTCTGGCCACGAAAGACATGCAGGCCGTCGGCGGCATTTTGCGCGGAGCGGCCAGAAGAGTGCTGCCGCATGTTGGCAGAGCGGTAGGCGGTCATTTCGGCGGCAAGGAATGGGCCAAGCGCGGGGCGGGATTCGCGACAGGCGTGGGCAAGCTCTTCGGCTTGGAGCTGGAAGGCTTGAGCGGCGAGGATCAGGAATTTGAGGTGGCGAAGAGCTTTGTCCGTTTCGCGGGCAACACGGTGCGCAACATGAGCGGCATGGCTGGCAGCACCGATCCGCTGGCAGCGGCTAAACAAGCCGCAGCCGCAGCCGCCCGTGTTTACGCCCCCGGCCTGCTCACGGCTGGCAGGACGAGGACTGTCGGCGGGCCGTCCGCGCCGCTGCCGTCCGCCTCCGGCCAGAGCGGCCGCTGGCTGCGGCGGGGCAGCAAGATCGTCCTCTACGGTGTCTGACGAGGCCGCCATGCAGCCTTCCGTGCAATGGATGCTTGATCAGGAGGCGCGGGCGTTGCTGACCCGCCTGAACCGGCTCAAGCCGTTCATCCTGACTGAGCCGATGCTGCCAGCGGCCAGCTTGCTGCCCCCGGCTCAGATCGCGATTGAACGCTTTCTGGCCAAGGGGCGGCAGGAGCTGAAGAAAAAGGTGGCGGAGTTTCAGGACTGGCTGAAGAGCGGCGGCGCGGCGGCCACGCCGGAGGAGGCGCAGAAGCGGTTCACCTTCCTGCGGCTGCGCTTCAACGCGGTGCTGACCCAGCTTGATCTCTTCAGCGACGTGATCACCCAGCGCAGCGAGAACGAAAACGGGGTCTGGCTGTCCGGCTTGGATGTGGTTTCGGCGGATGCGCTCGCCATGCCGGAGTATTACCGGATGCCGCCGGTGATCTGCTACTTGGACCGGGGCATCGGCGCAGCCATCCGCCGCGCCCGCACCCGATTGCCAGGCGGTGGAGAAAACCCGGTGGCCATCATCCGTGTCCCCCGCGAGCGGATGATCGGCAGCGGCATCGCCTCGTCCTTGGTGCATGAGGTCGGGCATCAAGGCTCGGTGCTGCTGGAGCTGATTCCGTCCCTGCGGCCTGTGCTCCAAGAGCAGGGCCGCAAGCGCGGCGGAGCGCAGGAATGGCTGCTCTTTGACCGCTGGATTTCAGAGATTCTGGCGGATTTCTGGTCAGTGGCGCGGGTGGGCGTGGTCGGGCTGCCGAGGCCCTTTGTCTTCCGCCTGAATTTGGACGATCCGCATCCGATGCCGTGGCTGCGGGTCAAGTTGAGCTGCGCGATTGGCAAAGCGTTGTATCCGCATCCGCAGTGGCAGGGCATCGCCGCAATGTGGGAGTCATTTTACCCGCTGGCAGAGCTGGATGCGGAACGGCGCGGCGTGATTGCCGCTGTTGAGGCCGCCTTGCCGCAGTTCATTGAGCTGCTGGTGGAGCACCGGCCCAAGTCGCTGCGCGGCAAAACGTTGCGCGAGGCGATGCAGATCGAAGCGCGGCAGCCTGCGCGGCTGGCTGCGCTGTTCAAAGAATGGGTGCAAGAACCGGCCAAGATGTACCGGGAAGCACCCGCGCTGGCCTTTGCGGTGCTGGGCCAAGCGAAGATGGACAAGATGCTGAGTCCAGAGGATGAAGCTGATCTTCTGGCCAAGCTGCTGAATTACTGGGCGATGCGCAGCACGCTGGATATGTCGGGCGTGCTGCATGAACTGACTTATGACGCTGGGACAAGCGTTTATTGATACCGTTAGGAGCAGATAAAATGGCACCATATGAAGATTATACCATTAGACCTGAAAAAGCGGATGTTACGGCTGGCGAATTCGTCAGGTTTATCCTGAAAGACGCATTGGGAAATATTATACCACCTGTTCCAGAAACTAAGATACTTGTCTTTGACGACAAAATCGACTCCGATAAACCATATAAAGTCATTTATATTGATGATGTTAAAGGTATTGATCCATTGGATACAACTGGATTTGCATCCGGCTCTTACAAGGTTAGATGGTGTGGCCATTGTAATATAGATGATGTAAGTCCAAAAAAATTGCTACGTGGAACCTGTGTGGCCTGCATTGGTTCTGAAAACAATAATCATATAGCAGATACACGATTCAATATAATATCTGTTTCGCAGCGAAGCGATGTCACGCTGCATCGCACGGCGAGTCATCCTACCAAGGACCAAGCACTTTGGGCTGCCATCCGCAACAGCACGGAAGCTATCAGCTTTGAACGCTACCAGCGGTTCATTGATCTGATTTTTGACGGTCGCCACGGTCATCATCACGACCGCCAAGGGCATCAAGATGATCAGCATCATCATTCAGCTACGAAGAAACTTAACAGGATGCTACAGCATGTTCCCAGTTATCTCAACATCAACGGGCCTTACGCCTACACTCTCTTGAAGCTGGCAACGCAAGCCTTTCTGACGCTTCAGTCAGGCATGAAGCATGATCATAAAAATCATCACGACGAATCGTCGCTGCTGAGAGAGCGGGATATTAACCAAGACGAGCTTTTTGACAAAGATATGGAAGCACTTCGGCTCGACAGATCCTCCGTCAGCTTTGAAGAGCTAAAAGTCCAGCTTTCTGGATATTTAGGCGACAATCATGCGCTTCCTTACATGGACCGCATTGTAGGCGCCATGCTGGCGGTCGATCCAGACCAGCATATCAAAAAGCAGCTTCACAGCTATCACGGCATTCTCCGGCACCGTGCCACGCAGCCTATTTTGATTGAACTCATCTGGCCGTACTGGCATGAGGAAGGAATGCTGGCTCAGACTATGAACGCCATTGCTCTGCGCTTTCAGAACCAGCGTTCCGGGCCGAATGATCCGCTGGCCGAGCTGGAGATTGACCCGCTGCGTCCGCTCAACAACATGATCTGGGGCTTTGTGCAGGACAGATACAACCAGCTTTCGGTGAGCAGACGGGCAGCGGAATACGATCATCAGTACGGCCTGCGCTTGCTTGGCCGGGCTATACCGGAACTCAGCTCCGCCGACAGCCGCTCCAAATTCATCGAGGCCTTCCATAACCTGCTCTACCGGACTGCTGTTTTCTACCGCGAGGATGCCGACACCACAGTTGTGTCCAACGCCTTCCCGCTGCTCAACGCCCTCAAGGACGTGCATCTGCTCTTGGCCGAAGGGGCGCACAACCAGTACGGCGACCTGCCGTGGACAGCGCGGGCCGAGATGCTCACTCAGCAGTGGATGCTGGCCCGGCCTGAGATGCGCGAGTTCCTGCGGGGCCGCCACATGGTGCCGTATCAGGAAACGTGGATGGGCGCGGTGGACGCGATGAAGAAGCTGCAAGGCTGGACCGACACCACGGTTTCCCACTTTCACGAGCTGGCGGTGGACGGCGAGCGCATCCTGCTTTCCATCCGCTTCGGCGACTGGAGCGACGATCTCAATCTGACCGAAGACAACGCCCGCAACTGGGCGCGGTACTGGAAGCCGGAGATTCAGCGCTATAGCTGTAGCATAATAAATTGACTACAGGTCAAGCTGCTGAAAGAGATCATCAACAGAACAGCCAAGTTTTCTTCTGCGGGCTTTTGCTTGTGCCCATTTATTTTCAATCGGATTG
>NZ_JBLWEN010000052.1:0-9522 GCF_048287415.1 Candidatus Electronema sp. JM | reverse complement strand
AATCCTGTCAGAAAAAGAAATTCAAAAAGAAAATACGAGCCATTTTCAGAAGATGGAGTAAAATTCATCCGAAAGTGCCGATCGAATCGGCATTCAGCGTCATCGCTCAAAGATTTCCAGCTCATATTCATGCTGTCACCTCGCATGGCTTTGAATTGAAGGTTTTTTTATTTTGGCTTACGGCATTGAAAGGGCAATGTTATAGGTCACAACTTGGGTTAACTTAGCCTGCAACCGTCCTCCACTTAATCTGGATGGCTTGGTTACTCCATAAAGAGTTGCACATTAGGTTCGAGCGAGTCTCTTCGGAAACATCGAGCGACAAATTTTGAAAATGTCGCCCGACGTTTTGCAGGAGGATCGGGGAAGGAGATGGCAAAGAAAAAGGAGGACAGATTGCTGTGCCCTCCCTTTCCTTGCGCGACGCAACGCTCGTGGAAATTACTCATGCTCTCCTCCACGTGCGGTTATATTCGTGCCGGACAGTAAAAATATGTCACCTGCGCAATTCATCTATAGATAAAAAATATCATTTTTATTTATAGCTCTCCTGTTTCTTTTGATTGCGGGAGGATATGACTGGCATTGCCGGGCTGCTGTGCTGCTCCTTGTTGACATTTCAGCGAAAACTTGCTATTACACATGTTCATGTCTTTACCTGTTCCGCGCCCGTTCCGGCGCGTTTTCATGCGCCGCTGAAATATTTTTGCCCCTTTCTCATAACAATTTTCGTAGAGGAGAACCGCCATGCCCTTGGATCCCACCAAACACGCCGACTGGGAAATCGCCGAAGCCGCTGAAAGCAACATGAAAACCGTCTATCAGCTCGGCGAGCAGCTCGGTCTGAAGAAGGAGGAGCTGCTGCCGCATGGTCATTACTTGGCCAAGCTGGACTACCGCGCCATCCTTGAGCGGCTGAAAGACCGGCCCGACGGCAAGTACATTGACGTGACCGCTATCACTCCAACCCCGCTGGGCGAGGGCAAGTCAACCTGCTCGATGGGCTTGGTGCAGGGCATGGGCAAGCGCGGCAAGTCGGTGGTCGGCGCAATCCGTCAGCCGTCCGGCGGCCCGACCATGAACATCAAAGGTTCAGCGGCAGGCGGCGGCCTGTCGCAGTGCGTGCCGCTGACTCCCTTCTCGCTTGGCATGACCGGCGACATCAACGCGATCATGAACGCCCACAACCTTGGCATGGTCGCGCTGACCTCGCGGATGCAGCATGAGTGCAACTACACCGACGAGCAGCTTGCCCAGCGCGGCCTGCGCCGTCTCGACATCCACCCGAAGAAGGTCGAGTTCCGCTGGATCATGGATTACTGCGCTCAAGCTCTGCGCAACATCACCATCGGTCTTGGCGGAACTTCCGACGGCATGACCATGCAGTCCGGCTTCAACATCGCGGTTTCCTCCGAGATCATGGCCATCCTCTCCATTGCCAAAGACCTGAAAGACATGCGCGAGCGCATCGGCAGGATGGTGATGGCCTATGACAAGCAGGACAGGCCGATCACCGCCAGCGATCTGGATGTGGCCGGGGCAATGACTGCCTGGATGGTGGATGCCATCAATCCCAACCTGATGCAGACCATTGAGGGCCAGCCGGTGATTGTTCATGCCGGGCCGTTCGCCAACATCGCCATTGGCCAGTCCTCAGTCATTGCCGACCGCGTCGCCCTCAAGCTGGCGGACTACAACATCACCGAGTCCGGCTTCGGCGCGGACATCGGCTTCGAGAAGTTCTGGAACCTGAAGTGCCGCTACTCCGGCCTCAAGCCGAACTGCGCGGTCGTGGTCGCCACCATCCGCGCACTCAAGTGCCACGGCGGCGCGCCCATCCCTGTGCCGGGACGGCCAATGCCGGAGGAGTACAAGGGCGAGAACGTGGGCTGGGTCGAGAAAGGCTGCGAGAACCTCATTCATCACATTGAGACCGTGAAGAAGGCTGGCATCAACCCGGTGGTCTGCATCAACGCCTTCTACACCGACAGCGACAGCGAGACCAAGGCAGTGCGCCGCATCTGCGAGGCTGCCGGTGCGCGGGTTGCTCTGTCCAAGCATTGGCAGTACGGCGGCGACGGCGCTCTTGAGTTCGCCGACGCGGTCATTGATGCCTGCGAGGAGCCGAACGACTTCAAGTTCCTCTACGATCTGGAAACGCCGCTCTCCAAACGCATTGAGCTGATTGTGAAGGAAGTGTACGGCGGCGACGGCGTGAGCTACACGCCAGAAGCCCAGGCAAAGCTGAAGCGGCTGGAGGCAGACCCGGAGATGAAAGAGATGACCACCTGCATGGTCAAGAGCCATCTCTCCTTGTCGCACGATCCGAAGCTGAAAGGCGCGCCGAAAGGCTGGACGCTGCCGATTCGCGACATCCTCACCTACAAGGGCGCAGGCTTTGTCGTGCCAGTGGCCGGAGCGATCACGCTCATGCCGGGCACCGCCTCCGATCCGGCCTACCGCCGCATTGATGTGGATGTGGAGACCGGCAAGGTGAAGGGCGTGTTCTAAGGAGGGGGGCAGCGGCGAAAAAAGAAGGGGGGAAATATGCTCCCCCCTGTTTAAGGACTCCGCCTTATTTTTTCTTGAACTGTCACAACTTGTCTGTCGGCAACATTGCCGAACCAACTGAACCTCCTGCCCTGATCAGTCCGGCCATGACCGCAAACATCTCTTCTTCCCGAAAGGGCTTGCCGATGTGGCCGTTCATGCCTGCGGACTTTGCCTTTTCTTTGTCTTCAGTCATGACGTTGGCGGTCAGGGCAATGATCGGCAGGGTTCGGTATTGCGGTTGTCGGCGGATTTCTCGGCAGGCGGTGTAGCCATCCATGACCGGCATGTGAATATCCATCAGCACGCCGTCAAAGCTGCCCGTCGCCAGAGCCTGCAACGCCTCCTCGCCATTGGCGGCCACAGTCACTGTCATTCCCCGCCTGGAGAGAAGAACTTTGGCCAGTTCCTGATTGATCTCGCTGTCTTCAACCAGCAGTATCTTTGCCCCGCGTAGCTGGTCAACATGCGGCAGCTCTGCTGTCTGCTTCCGCGCCAAACTGGCGGCATCACCGATTTCCATCGGCACGACAAAATGAAAACAGGAGCCTTGGCCCGGCGTGCTGTTGACCCAGATGCTGCCGCCCATCAGCTCCACCAGCCGTTTGCTGATGGCCAAGCCCAAGCCAGTGCCGCCATACTGCCGGGCTGTGGACGTGTCCGCTTGGCTGAAAAATTGAAACAATCTGCTCTGCTGCTCTTGGCTCATGCCGATGCCGCTGTCCGACACGCAGAAGTGCAGCGTCACTTGCTGCTCTGTCCGCCCCTCCAGCTCAACGCTGATCACCACGCCTCCTTGCTTGGTGAATTTAACCGCGTTATTGCCAAGGTTAATCAGCACTTGACCCAGCCGCAGCGGATCACCTTTGAGCACATCCGGCACGTTGTCAGGCAGCTCGACATGCAGTTCCAAGTCCTGCTCCGCAGCCTTGAAGGCGATCAGGTTGCAAATGTTGTCGAACACCGCTTTCAAGCTGAAATCAATCTGCTCCAACGACATTTTCCCAGCCTCGATTTTGGAGAAATCAAGAATGTCGTTAAGAATGCCGAGCAGCAGTTCCGCCGCGCCATGCACCTTCTCCACATAGTTTCTCTGCTTCGGACTGAGGTCTGTTTCCAAAGCGAGCTTGGACATGCCGATGACCGCATTCATTGGCGTGCGGATTTCATGGCTCATGTTGGCAAGAAACTGCGATTTGGCCTCGCTGGCCGCCTCGGCCTCCTGCTTGGCTTTGACTAACTGCCGCTCCATTTCTCTCCGCTCGGTGATGTCACGGCCAATGACGACTAATGCCTTGCGTTTGCCATCTGGCGCAAACAGCGGCATCCGCCTGACTTCAACAAAACGGAGCAGGCCGTCAGCATCATGGACTTCCTCATATTCGATCAGCATCTCCTGCTTGATCCATGCTTTTTGATCATGTTGCTCTGCGGCGGCATGACTAAGAGTTGCATCAGGCCATGCTTTGATCAAATCAGCTTCCGTCTTTCCCTGCCAAGCAAAGTTCTCTATCTGGAAAAAAGCTCTAGCAGCCTGATTGGTCAGCAGCCATCGGCCATCGCCGTCTTTCAGAATGGCGGCATCAGGCAGGGTTTCCATAAAGGTGCGCAGGTGTTCATACGCTTCCGTCAGCCGAATTTCTGTCCGTTGCAGCAGAAGGTAATACGCTGTCAGCAATGACACGCCGAACAACAGCAGAAAGAGCAGGAACAGATTATTTATGCCTCTGACTGCCCGCAGTTCCTGCTGATCGTCACGGACAATCAGCAGATTGCCGACCTGTTTCCCGGAAAAATCCCGCACAGGCAGTGTACAGTGCAATGGCTCGGCTGCAACCATCGGCTTGCACAGCGTCATAGCTGTGGCGCTGCGTTCCTCCTGAAATTCTCCGTTATGATCAATCTGTTTCGGCAAGGTGTCGCTCACGATCACCCGGTCAGGCAGCTCTGTCCACGCAGCCTGCCGTCCAAGCATGGCCATGCCCTGCTCCCAGCCCTTCCGGTCCAGTTCAGTTTTATTGACCGTAAGCAGATAGCCGTCAATCGAAGTATTGTCTTCTTTGAAAATGGACAAAATGGTGGATAGTTCCTTGCCAAGTTCCAGATAGCCGATCACTTTATTGTCAACCTGCCAAGGAATGACTACCCGCAGAGTCAAGGTGCCGAGCGGGCCAAGCTCCAAACCAGCAACAGTTTTGTTCATTGCAGCCGCTTGGAGCAATGTCAGCCGGTCAATGCGGTCGCCGTAGCGTTCTGGTTGATGAACTCTGAGAAAATTGACTAAATTAGGATCGTGAAAGTAAAAATGCGTTATATTGCAGTGCATTTTATAATGTCGCGCTGTTTCCTGCACGGCATTCAGCAGCTCGGCACGGTCTCTATTCAAAAAATGCCGCTGAATTTCCTTGTTGATGGACAGTGTGTCTATCAAGCAGTCAAGCTCCATCGCCTCTTTTTCAATCGTCCTATTGTACATATTGACAAGTAAATCATGCCATTCACGCTGCCGTGCAGCATCTTGATTCTTGTACATCAGGAAAATTGAGACTAAATAAATTGTTCCGAGAACAATCATGCCTGCCAGCAGCGAGGCAAAGATAGTCTTTTTAATCTCGTAAATGCGCCTGTCAGAATTTTTTCTATTTTTCATTAAGTCCGCCAATAATAGCGCTGTTACAGCTCAAAGCGCACACTCCATCCATTCCTGATGATGGTGTTGAAGACCGGGGTTTTCAGTTCCTGCGGCTTGAACCGCCAGTTCTCCGGCGCGGTTTGCTCGAAATTGCTGATGCCAAATTCCGGCCCGCTGCGCACGCAACAGAAGAAACGAGATGAACTGAGCAGGCCGAAACGCACCTTGACTGGGCAGAGGGTGAAATCCACAGGCCGGACGCGGTCGCGCAGGATGACGGTGCGGGCGGCGGCATCAAAATCCAAGGTCAGCTCGTAGTTGTTCCGCAAATTGGCCAAAGCCATCCAGCGGCACCAGCTCGGATCATCGCAGTGCCAGCTCATGCGGATTTTCCGGCCTTTTTTTTCGGCCCGCATCGGGTTGGGAATGTCGTTCACGCCGAGCAGCATGAACTCCAGCAGCTCCTGTTGCACCGGCTCACCTTGGGCGGGAAAAAACCAGACCTTGCGGAGCATCCAGCGGAGGAAGAACGGAAAAGGCAGAAGATACAGCGCGGCCCAAGCCGTCAGCGCAGGCAGGAGAAAGCGGAATTCCACATGTGGCCAGACCAGCAGCAGCGGCAGCAGGCTCAGGCCCCAGCCAAGCAGCAGGAGCAGAAGCAGGCCGATGGTCTTGGCGCAGCGGAGGGCGATCATCAGGGCTGGCGGCAGGTCTGCGGCAAAAATTCGAGGCTGCCGCTGAAGCTGTTCAGCACCGCCTCCATGCCGATGGGCAGGGTGTAATTCTGCTGCTGATGGCTGACCGGAAAGCCGCCCCAAACCGGATACTTGGCCGCACTCGTCAGCTCCAGCACCCGCTGCCAGACCTGCTCGTTCAGGCGCAGCATTTCCAAGCGGTCGTCGTGGCCGGGATCAAACAGGCCGATCAGCAGGCCGGAGAGATTGTCTAACAAACCGGCGCAGGCTAAGTGGGTCAGCATCCGGTCAATTTTATACAGCGGCTCGGCGGTGTCTTCGATGAAAAGGATGCAGCCTGCGGTCTGCGGCTGCCACGGCGTGCCGAGCAGATGACAGAGCGTGGTCAGATTGCCGCCGACCAGCCTTCCTTGGCCGAAACCGCCGCGCAGAATTTCCATGTCCGCTGGCCGGACGCAGGGCTGAAATTTTCCCGCCAACACCTCCCGAAAACGGTCAAATGACAGACGGTCTGCGCGGGCCAAGGTGCTGATCATTGGCCCATGCAGGGTGACAAAACCAGTCTGAGCGAAAACGCCGTTCAGGAGCACGGTGAGGTCGCTGAAGCCGAGCAGCCATTTAGGCCGGGCGCGGAGAAAATCCCAGTCCAGCCTGCTGATGAGCCGCAGGCAGCCGTAACCGCCCCGCGCCGCGATCAGTGCTTTCACTTCCTCGTCCGCCCAAAGCCGGTGCAGCTCGGTCAGCCGCTGCTGATCGTTGGCAGCGAGATAATCCGGCCCGGAGCCATCCGGCGGCTCGCAGCGGACGTGCAATCGCAAATCGCGCAAAATTTGCAGGCCCTTGGCAAGGCCTTCCTCATCGCGCACCGGCCCGGCAGGATGAATAATGCCGACTGTGTCGCCGGGCCGCAGCGGCGGTGGCAGTATGACAGGACGCAGCATCAGCTCATCTCCATGTAATTGCGTTCGTGAAGGAGGCGCAGGCCGGTCAGTGTGAGATTGGGATCAACATACTCCACCGCCGTGCTGTAGGGAACGATCAGTTCGGCCATGCCGCCTGTGGCGATGATGCTAATTTTGCCATCCGCCGCTGCCGCGCCGCGCTCGCGCATTTCTTTGCCCAGCAGCTCAGTCATCCGATCGATTAACCCGCCAAAGCCGTGCAGCATCCCAGAGCGGATGGCCTCAATTGTGGTCGCACCAATCGCCGAAACCGGTTTTGCGCAGAGATCCACACGAGGCAGCTTGGCAGTGCGCTCGGACAGCGCGTCTAAGGAAATGCCCAGTCCGGGGTGAATAGTGCCGCCAAGATATTCACCTTGGTCGCTGACGCAATCAAAGGTGATGGCTGTGCCAAAATCAATCACGATCAGGGCGGTGCCGTAAGATTCCCACGCGGCTGCGGCGTTTACTAAACGGTCGCCGCCCAGTTCCGCCGGGTTGGGGGTGAGAATGCGCAGGCCGATGTCAATCTGATGCGAAACGGCCAGCGGCGGCGAAAGCAGGCTGTTGAAATAGCGCTCGGCGAATTTCAGCCAAATTGGCTCCAAAGCAGGCACCACCGAGCAGACGACAAAGCCGGTGATGTCGCATTTGCACAATTCATCCAAGGCAAAGAGGGTGTGGCAGGCGAGAATCAGCTCGTCGGCAGTAGTGCGGCGGTCAGTCTTCAACCGCCATTGATGAAACAAAACCTGATTGTAAAAAATACCAATGACGGTGTGGGAATTGCCGACATCAACGGCGAGAAGCATGGCTGTCACCTGGGCTGGCTGTTTTTATTATGCTTGATGCAGGGGAGAAAAATTTTTCGCCCCTACTATTGCTGTCTATTGACGGAACGGTTTTGGGACGGTATAGAACAAACCGGGCGGAGCTGCCCCGGTTTGTGCAACAGATTGTAGCGCAAAACCGGGCAGGCGGGCAATGGCGGCGTGGCGGCAAAATTATTAAAAATTGGCGTGGCGGCAGATTATGGACTATGTCAGGCAAGTGCTGGAATATCCGCTGGTGCTGGGCGGGCTGAGTTTGGGGTTGCTCGTTGTTGCCCTGCTGCTTCGGCGGACGGAACGGCAGGGACGGCTGCCGAATTTGATTTTCCTTCTGTTCTTACTGGCAATAACTGCCCTGATTTATGTAACTTGGAATTCATCGCATCCGTCCATTCAGCATCTTGTCGCCCTGCTTTCCGCTGCCGCATCTGCCGCGTTGAGCTGGAAGCCAACAGAACCCGCCGCTGCTCAGGTTGTGGTCAGCAACAGCCTGAGCATTGAGAAATTCACGGAAATTCTTCAGGAAGAGCACCGGCGTTGTTTCTTGGAGGAGCAGAAGCGGCAGGCGGTTGAGGCCAAGCTGGCGGACATTGAAAAAAGCTATGCGGAAAAGCTGCGCCTGCTGGAGGAAACCCACGGAAAATTGGAGCAAATGAAGTGCTGTCTGCCGGAAATGCAGATTGAAAAGGCCCGCGCCAGCCTGCTCAATGGCGACAGCACCGAGGCGGAGCAGGTCTTTGACGCGGTGGCTGAGGACGCAGGCCGGGCGGCTGCGGCTGCCGCCTTCCAGAGCGGCAAGCTGGCCGAAGACCGCTTGGATTACGCCAGGGCCCTGCGGCAGTACAGGAAGGCGGTGGCTGTGGAGGACAACCCGGACTATTTGCTGGCCGCCGGGAAAATGTCCCGTAAAATGGCCGAGTACAAACAGGCGCAGGAATGGCTGGAGCGGCTGCTGGAATTGCGGGAAGCGGAAGGAAAAAACGATGCCGCGCTCGGTACTGCGCTGCATGAACTGGCCTTGCTGCATAAAGATTTGGGGCAATACGCAGCGGCGGAGCCGTTGTACCTACGGGCAGTTGAGGTTAAAGAAAAAGCCCTTGGCAAAGAGCATCCTGATGTGGCGGAAGTGCTGAATGACCTTGGCGTACTTTGTTCGGAGCAAGAACGTCTTGCCGAAGCAGAATCGCTATATTTGCGTGCTGTTAATATCCGAGAGAAACATTTTAGCAGAGATCATCTCGACACAGCGGAGAGTCTTGGTAATCTTGCTGTGTTATATAGAAAGCAAGAAAAGTATACAGAAGCAGAACCGTTATATCTTCACTCGCTTGCTATCAGAGAAAATATTCTTGGCAAAGAGCATCCAATTGTAGCTCTAATTATGAATAATCTTGCCGTCCTATACGAGAAACAAGATAGATGCATGGAAGCAGAAATGTTATATCTGCGATCCCTTTCTATAAGAGAACAAACAGTTGGAAGAGAGCATCCTATCGTAGCTATTAACCTGAACAATCTTGCTGATTTTTACCGACTTCAAAGGAGATTCTCAGAAGCAGAACCAATGCTTCATCGTTCCCTTCAGATTCGTGAGGATAAGCTCGGCAAATATCATATGGGTGTAGCAATCACCCTGCGTACTCTGGCCAATCTCTACCGCGACCAAGGAAAATACGCAGAAGCGGAGCCGCTATTTCAACGCGCCTTGGCCATCATGCAGGAAAAACTTCCTGCCGGGCATTCGCGTATTGTCGGCTGCCAGAAGGATTATGACGAAATGAAGGAAAAAATGGCTGCGCTGCACGAAGCGGGAGAGTAATTGTCAACCCTCAGCAAGCAAATCAGCTTTCATCAGCACGAAGTCCGTATTTGTC
>NZ_JBLWEN010000051.1:0-3032 GCF_048287415.1 Candidatus Electronema sp. JM | reverse complement strand
GGCGCATACAAATGAGCTTCAGCACGTTTTCCCGGCAAAAGCCCTTCTGACCGCCGCATAATCTTTGTCTTTGGGCATGACAAAAAGACAGTCTCCGCCGCTGCGGGCGGCCCACAGCTCGCCAAGGGCTTGCTTCTCTTTGGCATCCTCATTCCATAAATGGCCGCCTTTGTATTCGACAGCGGCAGTCCGCCCGTCCTTGAGCTTGCAGACAAAATCAGGATAGAACTTGTCCGTTGCGGTCTGAAGCCAAAACGACTGCCCCGGACGGCGGGCCGGATTGCGCACCCAAAACGCAACTTCCTCCAGCCGGTCTATGAACTGGGCGCATTCAAACTCTTCGCCTTTGTCTTCCAAGTCGCCTATTTCCGGGTAATAGTGCTTCTGAAAGAGGTATCTGCCCTTGTAGGGCTTGGAATAGGCGTACTGGCGGGGATCAGCGGCAAAGGCAAAGCAGATGTCCGGTGAGACAGCCACGTCCGCCTGTCCGCCGAAAAGCAGGGCTTGATACGCTTTGCGCCGGGCATTCTGCCGATGCTGATTGATTTTCTTTTCCGCCACGTTGCGGAGCCGGTACTTGTCCAAAAGAAGCTGCTCCAAGGTGAAGCCGCGCTGATCGGACAGGGCCAGCGCAAGGCGGGTCAGGAAAATGCCGCTGTCTGCCGGGTCAATGTCAGGATGAGGAATGTTTCGGTCAAGCCAGTCAACCAATCCGGCCACAGTCCAGCGTCTGTCCGCCGCAAACAGCTCAAGCTGGCGGCCCTGCACTCCGGCGATGAATTTTGCCGCAATCCTGCCCTGCTCTGTGATGTCAATCTCGCCGCTCTCGCCTTCCAGCCGCACGGCGGAATATTCCTCTTCGGTCAGCAGCGCATCGCAGTCCGCCAGCTTCCACGGATAATCGAGAAAATGGCTTTCCTCGAACGGTTCAAACAGCTTGCCCTGCCGGATTGAGAGCAGCGGCACGGCAAAAGGAATGTTCTGTTCCGCCGGGGCGCGTCTGTCCGGCTCTTTGCCGGTGGAAATGCGGAAAGCGCGGTCAACTCCGGCGCGGCCTTCGGCAGTCACGCAGACTGCCCTGATTTCCTCCAGCTCCTGCCCGCTCATCGCGCCGGTGAAGGAAAACCGTTTCTTCTCCGCATCATAAACAACTTTCCGGCGCACCGCTTCCGGCAGGTTGGCCAGCTTGAGCGGCTCCGGCATGGCAACCGTGGTCACGCCCATGAAAGACTGCTCGAACGGCAACCGCTGCGGCTCAATCCTGCCGGGAACAATCAGGTCTGCCGCCTCCTGCTTCTCAAAGCCGTGCTGGACAAGGGCATCTGTCAGCGCAGCCGCTATTTCGGAAAAGCTCTCAGATTTGGCGAAGGCGTAGGCTGCGTTCAGGCTCTCCTGCGTTTTCCGGGCCGCGCCGGGCAGCCGCATGACCCGGCCTAAAATCTGCTCAACCGCAGTTGCGGAGCGGGATTCCGCCAAGCTGCACAGCACATAGGCGAAAGGGCAGTCCCAGCCTTCCCGCAATGCCTGCACGGTGATGACGTAGCGGACAGGCACATCCTGCCGGGCAAGGTCTATTCCGTCCAGCTCCTTTGCCGTGCTGGTGGCAATGGCTATCTGCTCTTCCGGGATGCGGTGGTCAGTCAGCAGGCAGCGTTTCACAACCTCCACGGTCAGGGTCTCCCGGCCCTTCTGCTGCGGCTGGGCTTGAATGAGCATCACCGGGCGGATGTATTCGCCGGTCTGCTGCCGCTCCAATTGCGCGGCCTGCTCCAGCCCGTTCCGGCAGTGGACAGCATCAGCCAGCAGCTCGTGCCAGTCCGGCCTTGTCTCAAGGCGGATGGGCAGCTTGATCATCTGCGCCGCCTTCAGATCAGCGGCAGACGCGCTGAACAGCACGTTGCTGGGATGCTCTTTTCTGGCAGGCGTGGCGGTGAACTCGACAATGCAGGAAGGGTGAAACCGCGCCAGCGTGTCGAACGAAAGGGCAGTCCGGGCGTTGTGGGCCTCGTCAACAATGACCACAGGCCGCCGCAGACGCAGGACATTGGCCAGCGAATGGAGAATATTGCCGCCTTCGCCCCGCTCCAGCGCAGCCGTGACCTGCGGGGGCAGGCCGCTGAAATGCTCCATCAGGTCGCCGGAATCCCGGTACACCCTGCGGCCTATGGTGTCTTCCACCCGGAACGCCTGCATGGTGGCGACAATAATTGCCGCTTCTCCGTCAAGCTGCGCCCGTTTCAAGGACAGGGCTTCCTGCACCTCCAAAACGCTGACCGCGCCCAAGGCAGCCTCAACCGCCTGCCTGTACGGATGACGGCGGCTGCGCAAGGCGTTGACGGTCTGCGTCAAAATGGCGTTGGAAGGGACAATCCAGAGAACAAGGGGAAACTCTGTCTGCACCAGCTCCTGCGCCGCTATGCCAATGCTGTGGCAGGCGACAATGGTTTTGCCGCCGCCGGTGGGAATGCGCAGGCAGACATAGGGCAGGCCGGGCAGCTCCTTGACCTCGTTGTACAGGCTTTTCAAGCCCAGCGTTCTGCCTGTGACCGTGTGAAAGGCTGGGCTGGCTTCTTCGGTGCGGCAGCATTCCTGAAAATAGTCCCGCAGCGCGTCCAAGGCCCATTGCTGATAGTCTTTGAGGGCCAGCATCAGTCCACCTTCAAAGCGTAGGGAATCTGGTGAAAGGTGATTTGCTCCTGCGCCAGTCGGGACTGACCGACACGGCAGCTTGTGCCATATATCGTTTTGGGGCCGAAATGAGGCGGCAGAACGTCCAGCACTGCACGGGTAAGGGCATTGCCCCCTTGCGCGGCTTTGTCGTTTAAAACACCATTGTAGAGCAAATAAACGGCAACACCCTCATGCACACCGATCAGCGGCGACTTACCGGAAATTGCATCCGGCAGCGGCAGCCCTGTTTCCCGGAGATAGACAAAGCGGGCAAGGTCAATGAACGACACGGTTTCCGCTATCTGGCCGCTGCTGTCAAACAGGGTTTCACCAAGGCGGCAGTATTGGAAGCCGCCGCCCAG
>NZ_JBLWEN010000050.1:0-19284 GCF_048287415.1 Candidatus Electronema sp. JM | reverse complement strand
CCGTATTCTTCGAGAGAAATACAGAAACAGGAGGAAAAGGTTCGGTCTCAGATTCAATCTTATTGCCGCCTGCTGCAATCTTGCAATTAGATTATCAAGTTAGAACTTATGCAAGAGGTCTCCTGTATGTCCTCGTGCGCCGTGCTCATTCAGAGCTTTCTGCCGCCGTCAGTCATGCCCCGTTTCTTGGTCAAGCGGCATAAGCAGATCAAGGCGGGTCTCTGCTGGCGCACCGGCGCAGTGCTGCACGATCAGGCCAGCGGCACCGAGGCTGTGGTGAAAGCGGATATGGAGGCCCGGCGCATCTATCTCTGGGTCAATGGCTCGCGCCGCAAGGAGTTCCTCAGCTTCCTTTGGTTCACGCTGCGGGAGATCAACAACAGCTTTGAGAAGCTGGCCGTCAGCGAGCGGATCCCGATGCCGGATGACAAGGATGTCACCGCTGATTACCAAACCTTGCTCGACTGCGTGCAGGATGGTATTGATCGTTATAGACCTGATGGAGCCAAGCGGGCGTACAACGTCAAGGAGCTGCTGGGCTTGGTGGAGCCAAGCAAGGAAGATGAGCAGCTTGAACTGCTGCGGATGATCAAAGAACAGTTTGATGAGAAGGATGCCGCAGATGAGGCCGCCGTCAATCTGTTCGAGCTGAAGCCGAACATAGGCGGGATAGGCGTGAACCTGAACGAGCTGTTTGCGAGAATATTTGCTGCAAGGAAGCGGAGGGCGTAGGCATTTGAACCTAAGCAGTCAGGAGGAAAACCATGTGTCGAATTAATCCGAGGGTGGACTTCGCGTTCAAGAAGCTCTTTGGCAGTGAGGAGAACAAAGACCTGCTGATGGGCCTGATCAACGCCATTGTCGCTGAGGAGGATCAGGCAGCCGACATTGAGCTGAAAAATCCATACAGCCTGCCTGCCTATCAGGCGGGCAAGATGTCGGTCTTGGACATCCGGGCGGTGGACAAGGCGGGCCGCTGGTACAACATCGAGATGCAGGTCAGCGAAGACCTGCACTTCGACAAGCGCGCCCTGTACTACTGGGCCAAACTGGTCGCGGAGCAGCTTGGCGAAGGCATGATATACCGGCAGCTCAAGAAGACTGTCAGCATCAACATCCTTGACTTCAACTTCACCCCCTCTGAAACGGAGTTCCACAACCTCTACAAGATCACGAACGTCACTACTGGCGAAGATGACCGGCTCCACGACATCTTCGAGCTGCACTACATTGAGCTGCGCAAGTTCAGGAAGGAGTACAGCGAGCTTGTCCGACCGCTTGACCGCTGGCTGGCCTTTCTGACCAGAGCGCACGAGCTGACTAATGGCAAAGTGCCAGAGCCGCTCTCCTCAGACCGGCTGATCCTCAAGGCGGTCGAGGCGGTGGACAGGATGTTCAACGAGGAGGAGCGAGCAGTCTATCAGCTAAGGATGCAGACCTTGGCCGATGCGGCATCGGTTATTGCCTCGGCTGAAGAGAAAGGGCTGAAGCAAGGTATCGAACAGGCGAAGATTGAGCTGGCCCGAAAGCTGCTGGATGTGCTTGACGATGCCACCATCGCCGCCAAGACCGGATTGGCGCAGTCCTTCATCGCCGGGATGCGCCGGTGAACATCCTCATCATCGATGACGAGACCAACATCCGCAAGACCTTGGCCCTCTGCTTGGAGGCCGACGGCCACCGGGTGACTGCGGTTGCCAGCAGCAAGGACGCGCAGGCCGAGGCAGGCCGTCAGGTCTTTGACCTTGCCTTTGTTGACCTGCGCCTCGGCACCGAGAGCGGCCTTGATCTCATCCCCGCCCTGCTGGGCATTGCGCCGTGGCTCAAGCTGGTGGTCATCACCGCCTACGCCTCTGTTGACACCGCGGTGGAGGCGATGCGGCGTGGTGCTGCCGACTACCTGGCCAAGCCCTTCACGCCCGGCCAGGTGCGCCTTGTCACGGAGCGGGCCGCTGCCCTGCGGCGCATGGAGCAGCGCATCAACAGCTGGAGCCGCCGCGCCAAAGCACCTTTCGCCACCATCTCCTGCCCCTCTCTGAGCGCGGATCTGCTTGAAAGCGAGCTGTTCGGTCATGCGCAAGGGGCCTTCACCGGCACCCTGCGCGATCAGCCGGGCCGGGCTGCGGCCTGCGAGGGCGGCACGCTCTTTCTTGATGAGATCGGCGAGCTGCCGCCAGCCCTTCAGCCTAAGCTGCTCCGTTTTATTCAGGAACGAGAATATGAGCGCGTGAGCGACCCCCGCACCCGCCGGGCCGATGTGCGCATCCTCGCGGCCACCAATGCTGATCTGGACAAGGCGGTGCGGGAGGGCCGCTTCCGCGAGGACTTGTACTACCGCCTCAACGTCATCCCGATTGACCTGCCCCCGCTCTGCGAGCGGCCCGACGACGTGGAGGCCATCGCCGAGGAGCTGCTCCGCTTCTTCGGGGCGCAGAACCGCAAGCTCTTCACCGGCTTCAGTCCTGCCGCGCTGCACGCTTTGCGTCAGCATTCCTGGCCAGGCAATCTCCGCGAGCTGCGCAACGCGGTGGAGCGCGCCGCCATCCTTTGTCCTGCCCAAGAGGTTGGCCCGGAACACCTGCCTGCCTCAGTCGCGCCCCGGCCTGCCCAGCTTCAGCTTGGCGACCGCGCCAGCCTCAAGGCGGTGGAGGAGCAGCACATCCGCCGGGTGATCGCCGCCTGCCGCACCCTTCAGGAGGCCGCCGACGTGCTCGGCATAGATCAGGCCACGCTTTGGCATAAGCGGAAGGTGTACGGGATATGAGCAGTAAGCGGTGCAGTCACTCGTAATGCGTCCACAGACGGATGACCTTGACGGTCTTCTCCGCGTCCAAGACTTGATAGACCAGACGGTGCTGCACATTGATCCGGCGGGAGCAGGCTCCGGCTAAGTCGCCGATGAGCTTCTCAAAAGGCGGCGGGTTTTGACAGGGATTACGCCGCAGGATGTCCAGCAGCGCCTCGGCCTTGGCTTTCAGCCCGGAAGCAGACAGCTTCTTGGCATCCTTCAAGGCCTGCTTGGTATAGACGATTTCCCACATCACCAATCAATTTGCCTGCTGCATTCCTCGACAGGGGTATGCAGCCCTTCCCTGACAGATTCTCTCATGCCGGGAATGGAGAGCAGATAGAGCGTTTCTTGCACGGCTTGCCAACCTTCTTCTGAGAGCAAGACCGCGTTGCCCTGTCTGCCGGTGATGAGCACGGGCTGATGCGAGCTTGCAGTTTCAGCGATCAGGCGAGGCAGCCCAGTTTCTCAAACCGGGTGAAGATGCGGCGGAATCCCTTCAGTCTTCTAAGTATAAACTCGATTTTATTATATTTTCTACGAAATTGCCGACAGACTGCCGACCATTTTTTTAATGCCCCGGTTCCGTCAAGATGAACTTTTATGACTGTGCAGCCGTGCGAAAACCCGGTCAAGCGCGCCGTTTTTACTCCAGCGGCTTATGCGGGTGAACATGCTGTGCCAATTGACGAAATTGCTTGTAAATCCTCTCTATTTGCATCCATGTTCAAGAATATAAAGTATTTAGTTCAACATTGTGAGGTTGTAAAATGTGATATTTCCTCTCTGACGCGGAAATGTGTCGGATATTTTTTTCGTAGTGCTGCTGTGTTATTTTCATAGGCCAACAATAACAGAAAATTATTAATTGGGCAAGTAGTGTTAGCAGGCTCTATGACATCGGCAGGCAATTCGATGGAGGCAACTATCTATAATGGGGAAACAGCGATGATCGATACTGGTCGAACTTCTGCTCATGAAGGAGGGGTATTCGTTATCCGCATGGACAACAATGTCATGATCAAACGGGTATCATTGCGACTAGGAGATAAAATAAAAAATATCAGATAATAAGGAATACGAGTCCTATGAGGTAAGCTGGATGAATATCCAGATAATGGCGCAAGTGGTCTGGATATTCAGGTCGTTGATCAACTGACCTGATGGAACCGTTCGCGCTTCAATTTCGCACTAAAGTTTGTTATCCGAAGAGGGTAACTTGTTTAGTGCTGAAATTAAAGGAAAAAAATAAGTGCGAAATATGATAATTGGTTTTAGACACATTTCGCACTTCAGGGACGCAAGTGCGAAATCAGTAGGAACTGAATGGAGATGGATACAGGCAGAGTTAAGCAGGTTTTTTAGATGTAAAAACAACAACAAGCTGCTTTGATAGGCAGGCTCAACAGGCAGGGCACTGCACTTTCTGTTGCAAATCGTTTCGTTTATAGCAAAACCAGCTATTCAAGCTGAAAAGCCTTGTTTTTTAGGGTAATTGATTTGCACATGCTTTTTCTGTATTCACTCATCATCACAAGCTGTTACAATCTTCCTCAAGCAGCTTCCCCGAAAAATCCACGTGCAATTCATTTACCCCTCCACAAAGGTTTGTTTTTACGTGATTACAACAAAGTTCGGCGAAAATTTCCAGCGCAGGAATCAAGCGTATCACTACGCCTTGAGGACTACCCTAAAAACGACGAGCCGGAACGGCGGTCAGCTCAGGCCGGGGGTGAAGCAGCTGCTCCGCCCAGACAGAGAACCACGTGAAGAGCAGGATGCCTGCGCTGTTGGCAAGGATGTCCAGCAGTTCGAAGCTCCGGGACGGAATGAAGCACTGGCCCAGCTCCTCGGCCAGCGTGAAGCAGAAGACGAGCAGGCTGCCGAGATAGAAGCCTGTTCCGAGCCGCCGGAAGTTCAAGGCCGCGTTGATTGAGAGCGTGAACGGGCCGAAGAGGAGAAAATGCCCCAGTTTGTCGCCGCCGGTCAGCTGGTCGCTGATGGTGAAGACCACGCGGAACATGCTTTTTGTATGAGCACCGGTATCAACCAAATACACAATCCAGAGAACGCAGGCGGAAAAAATCGCGGCGGCGGTGATGACAAGGCTTCGAACGAGGACAGTTTGGCGGTTCATTTCTTCTGGCTCCTTGCCGGATGGACGGATTCGGCTTTGGGAAAAGGCTGCCGGTGGTGTAGGATGCAGCTACGGAGAATCCAAGAATACGCAATCAAGTCCAGCCCGTCAATATGAAAATAGAATTCCCCATCTCTCAAGGCAGCCCGCAACCTTTAGGCGCGACGGTCACGCCCAAGGGCATCAACTTCGCCCTTTTCTCGCGGCACGCTGAGGCAGCCTCTTTGGTGCTCGGACTGAAAGACGACCATGACGCAGCCCGTTTCGAGATATTCCTTGACCCCAAGCTGCATAAGACCGGCGACATCTGGCATGTCCTGATCGACAAGCTGCCGCCGGGCATCCGCTACGGCTGGCGGCTATCCGGGCCGCATCAGCCGGAGAGCAGCGGCTTGGCCTACGACGACAGCCTGATTTTACTGGACCCTTATGCTAAAGAGCTGCGCTCGCCGCGCTGGGGACAGCCGCGCAATCCGGCGGGCAGCCAAACGCTCTGTCTGATACCCGACGAGGGCTACGACTGGGAGGGCGACCGCCCCCTGAACACCCCGATCCAAGACACGGTGATCTACGAGCTGCACGTGCGCGGCTTCACCGTGCATGAGTCATCGCAGTGCCGCTTTCCCGGCAGCTTCCGAGGCATCATTGAGAAGATACCCTACTTGCAGGAGCTGGGCATCACAGCGGTGGAATTGATGCCGGTGACGGAATTTGACGAGACAGACTGCGTCTTCCATAATCCAAGCACGGGCGAGCAGTTGAAAAACTACTGGGGCTACAGCCCGCTCTCCTTCTTCGCGCCCAAGGCCGCCTATTCCAGCGACAGCAGCCACCCGCTGCGCGAGTTCCGCGACATGGTCAAGGCCCTGCACCGCGCCGGGATCGAGGTCATCCTCGACATTGTGTACAATCACACTGCCGAGGGCGGCTGGGACGGCCCGACTTCTTCCTTCCGGGGCATTGACAACCCGATCTACTACTTGCTTGACCCGTGGACGCGGGCCTACCTCAACTTCTCCGGCTGCGGCAACACCTGCAACTGCAACCATCCCATCGTCCGCAGCCTGATCATGGACGCGCTGCGCTGGTGGGTGATTGACATGCACGTGGACGGCTTTCGCTTCGACCTCGCCTCGATATTAGGCCGCGACCAGCAGGGACACGTTCTCAGCAATCCGCCGGTGGTGGAGATGATCGCCGAAGACCCGGTGCTGGCCGACACCAAGATTATTGCTGAGGCTTGGGATGCTGCGGGCCTGTATCAGGTCGGCAACTTCTCTGATCATCACCGCTGGGCCGAGTGGAACGGCAAATTCCGCGATGATGTCCGCCGCTTCATGAACGGCACGCCAGGCCTGAGCGGTGCGCTCGCCACGCGCATCGCAGGCAGCTCAGACCTCTACCAGCACAATGGCCGTCGCCCCTGCAACTCGATCAACTTCATCACCAGCCACGACGGCTTCACCTTAGCGGATTTGGTCAGCTACAATGAAAAGCATAACTTGGCCAACGGCGAGGAGAACCGCGACGGCGACAATCACAGCCTGAGCTGGAACTCCGGCTGCGAGGGACCGACGGACGACCCGCTTATTCAGCAGCTCCGTCTGCGACGAATCAAGAGCATGGCCGTGATCCTGCTCCTCTCGCAGGGCGTGCCGATGCTCGTGGCAGGGGACGAGTTCGGTCGGACGCAGCAGGGCAACAACAACGCGTGGTGCCAGGACAGCGAAATAAGCTGGCTCGACTGGCGGCTGGCGGAGAAGAATAAAGGCCAGCTCCGCTTCTTCCAAAAATTGATCCGCCTCCGCCGCGACCACGCCATCTTCCGCCGCGCCGAGTTCTTCGAGATCAGCAGCCCGGACAGGCCGCCCTCGTCGCAGGAGATCATCTGGCACGGCAAAGAGCCGGGGCGGCCCGACTGGTCGTCCGGGAGCCGCACGTTAGCCTTCCTCCTCAAAGACCTTGTGCCGGATGACGGCACCGATGCGAATTTTTTTGTCATGCTCAACGGCCAGACCGATGAGGCGGTCTTCTTCACCGTGCCGGACAGCGGCAGGCCGCATTCTGTTTGGAGGAAAATCATCGACACCGCCTTGCGCTCCCCGGCAGATTTCACGGAACTTGCCACGGCGAAACAGGTGGCGATCGGCAGTCAGGTCAGCGTCGCGCCGATGGGCTGCGTGGTGCTGCAAACAGAAGTGCTCCCAGAAGCGAACAGCAAGCTGCGGAAAACACTGAAACAGCGGAAGGCGGGTTGAGAAGGCTTGTCAAATGCGATAAGATGAAAGCAGAATAGAAGAACTAAGCAGCATTTTTTCAACATTCTGCTGAAATCATGGACAACAAGCCGATGAAACCTGTTGAGCTGCGCGAGAACGTCTGGTGGCTGGCCAACCGTTCCGAATCCTTGCTGGAGGTGAATATTTATCTCCTCTGCTATCCGCACGACAAGGGGCAGGCCAACCTCATCATTGATCCCGGCCCGCCAGAGCTGCTGACCTGCCTGCAAAAAGCGGCGGCACCGATCATCGGCGGCTTGGACAAGGTTCACGGCATCCTGATCAATCATCAAGACCCGGACGTTGCCCCCAACTCAGCCTATATCCAGAAGCTCAACCCGCAGTGCATGGTGGTGGCCTCAGAGGACACTTGGCGGCTGATCCACTTTTTCGGCCTGAAAGCCAGCCGCTTCAAGGCGGTGGAAAGCTACCGCCATCACCGGGCGATCATGCCCGGCGGCTGCCGTCTGATCTTTGTGCCCTCGCCGTTCTGTCATTTCCGAGGGGCGATGATGTATTATGATGAGCGCAGCCGCATCCTGTTCTCCGGCGATCTCTTCGGCGGTTTGTCCTACACCGCTGATCTTTATGCCGACGAATCTTCATGGGAAGGCATCAAAACCTTTCATCAGCTCTACATGCCTTCGCGGGATGCCCTGAAATTGGCGGTGTCCCGCATCCGCAATCTTGATCCGCCGCCGGAAATGATTGCGCCGCAGCATGGCTCAATCATCCGGGGCGGACTGATCAAAACCTTTTTGGACCGGATGTACAATCTTGATGTGGGCTTGGACCTGCTGATCGCCGGGGAGAAAGAAGAAAATTATCTCGGCGCAGTCAATGAAATTCTCGCCGAGCTGGAGCGGGAGGAATCGTCCGACGCGCTGGCCAAGGGCATCAGTGCCCTCAACCGCGACAAATCTTTCACCAGCGTCATGACCTTTGCCAACTGCCGCGTGACTGGCTTCAAAGTGGATCCTCCGGCGGCAGTCAAAACGCTGCTCGACCATCTCCGCACTTACGGCGGCATCGGGCTGGAGAGCTTGGTTAATTTGGTCGCCCTGAAAATTTTGATCAGCCGCAATATCCCGGTGAGCGACATCCTGCCGCCGTCGGAAGGGCAGGAATTGCCGGATTATTTTGAATAACTTGGGGCCATGAACCGCAAAAACATTCTGATTGTTGACCCGGACAAGGACTTCATGCTGGAGCTGCGCGAGGCCCTGCTGCCGTACAGCGGCACCTATCAGACCGCCTTTGCCGCCAGCGTCGCCAAAGCAAATGAAATTCTCAGCCGTTTCACTGTGCATTTGGCATTGGCCAATGTCCAGCTTGCCGGCGAAAGCGGCATTGAGCTGCTCCTGCATGTCCGCCGCTGGCATCCTGACACCCATGTGGTGCTCTACAGCAACGGCCTGACAGAAGAACTGAAACGCTCGGCCTACCACAGCGGCGCGGCGGCAGTCATCGAGTATCCGTTTAAAATAGAAGACTTACTTCGGATGCTGACCACCATTTTTTCCCGTGAGTCTGGCAGCGCGTTTTTTGAATCGGTGCATCTCGCCGATCTGCTCCAGCTCATCGGCATGGGGCATCATTCCGCTGACGTGGTGGTTTCCGCTGGCGGCCTGCGCGGCATCATCCGCATCCGCAAGGGCAATCTGCTTGAGGCAGAGGCAGGAGAACGGCGCGGCGTGGAGGCAGTGGCGGAAATGCTTTCGTGGAACAGCCCGTCCATCCGCACCTGCCGGGCCGCCTCCAGCATCGTCGGCAGCGGCAAGGCCGTGCCCCTGCATGATGTGCTGATGCAGGCTGTTGCCCGGTTGGACGAACATAACGCCCCGAAACTCCTGCACCCAAAACGCTGAACCGCCTCAGCTGGGCGGCGCGGCCTCCTCCTCTGATGGTTTTTCTTTAGCGGCCAGCTCCAGAAAGCTGTCCATTTCCTTCTTGTAGCAGTCCGGGCAGAGGCCGTGGCTGAACATGGCCTGCGAATGCTGGCTGATGTAGTCCTCCACCTGCTGCCAATAGCCTTTGTCGTTGCGGATTTGCTTGCAGTAGGAGCAGATCGGCAGAATGCCGGTCAGCGTTTTGATTTCCGCCAAGGCCTGCTCCAGCTCACGCTCGCGTTTGCGGAGCATGATATGCGTCTTGATTCTGGCCAGCACCTCCACCTGCTGAAACGGCTTGGTGATGTAATCCACCCCGCCTGCATTGAAGCCCGCCACTTTGTCCTCAACGCTGTCCAGCGCGGTCATGAACACCACTGGCACCGCCGCCAGCCGCTGATCGCTTTTAATCCGGCGGCAGGTCTCAAAGCCGTCAATATCCGGCATCATCACATCCAGAAGAATCAAATCTGGGCAGACTTTGCTGAGGATATTCAGTGCCCGCCCGCCGCTGTCAGCAATATAAATCTGAAAGTTGTGCGCTTGGAGGAAGGAGAGCAGCACCTTCAAGTTGGCCGGCTGATCATCAACAACCAAGATAGCGTCTTTCATAGAGTGCATGATGCCTCCTTCCGAGTTCCAGAAATAAGTTGCAGCAGGGCCTCAAACTGAAAATCCTCAGCCAGCTCCTGCACCCGGCGGGCAAAGACCCGGTATCTGCCCGCCTCCAGCACAGCAAGTTCCGCAGTTTTTTCGGTAAGTCCCTGAATCTCGCCGATCTCGGCCAGCCACGCCAGCTCGTGCAGCAGCTCTGGGGGCGGCGGAATCAGCTCTTCCTCATGTTCTTCCTCGCCGTGCTGCTCGCTGTAGATCAGCCTGATCCCGATCTGCGCCGCCATAATTTCCAGCAGCTCGTTGGCGGAAAAAGGTTTGTGGATATAGTCCACAAAGCCCTGCGTCAGGCAGCGCTGGCGGAAAATCTCGCCCTCAGCAATGGAGGCGGTGACAGCGATCACCGGAATATGGCGGAACTCTGGCTGCTCCTTGAGCAGGGAGGCGGCTGAGAATCCGTCAACCTTCGGCATCCGCAGATCCATCAGGATGATGTCCGGGCGGAACAGGGCGCAGGCATCAGGGACCTCAATGCCGTCTGTCGCCTCCTGCACCTTGAAGCCAATCGGCTCCAAGGTGTCGCGCAGCACCGCCCGGTTGGACAGCTTGTCATCCACGACCAGCACTCGGCGCGGCTCGGCGCTGCCGCGCTGGCAGACATAGCCGGTCACTTTCCGCTGCGGCGGCGCAGTCGTGGCCCGATGATTGGAAAGCGGCACCTCAATGCTGAAGAAGAAACGGCTGCCTTGCCCTTCGCCGCCTTTGGGCTGGCTGTTCAGCGGACTGAGCAGCCGCAGCTCGCCGCCCATCAGCCGCACCAGCTCCCGGCTGATCGCCAGACCAAGGCCGGTGCCCTCGCGGTGCTGGAGGCGTTCGCCGACCTGAAGGAAGGGTTCAAACACCAGCTTCTGATCTTCGGCGGAAATGCCTGCGCCGCTGTCCTCAACAGCGATATTCAGCCGCACCCGGCCCGGCCCGGCAGACTCCGTCCGCACCTGCAAAGCGCACCAGCCGGAGCTGGTGAATTTTACCGCATTCGAGAGCAAATTCAAAATCACTTGCCGCAGGCGCAATTCGTCGGCAATGACCACCGCAGGCAGTTGCTCATCGAATTCATCACGAAAATCCAGTCCTTTGTCTCTGGCGCGAAGCTGAATGATGTCACGGATGCCTTTCAAAAACGGGGCAAGGCAGAATTCAGTCTCAATCAGCTCCAGCTTGCCCGACTCAATCCGCGAAATATCAAGGATGTCGTTGATCAACAAAAGGAGATGCTCGCCCGCTTGATGAATGGTGCTGATGCCGCTCTTCTGGCGTTGGGTGAGACTTTCGTCGCCGAGAAAAATTTGCGTGTACCCCAGAATGGCATTGAGCGGGGTGCGCAGCTCATGGCTCATGCTGGAGAGAAAAACCGACTTCGCTTTGCTGGCGGCCTCAGCCTTCTGCGCTGCCTCATGCCGTTCGGTGATGTCATGACCGATGCCCATCACTGCCGCCACCCGGCCTTCTTCGTCAAAAAGCGGCACCTTGATCACCTCCAGCAGCACCTCTCGACCGTCAGAAGCAAAGGTCACCCATTCTTCCCACATCTGCGGCTTGCCAGAATTGATCGTCTGCAGATCACCATCGCGGCAGACATCGGCATGTTCCTTGGCCATAAAGTCATAATCTGTTTTGCCGATAATTTCTGTTTCAGGTGCGCCAAGGCATTCCTCAACGCGAGGATTGCAGGCCAGATAAACTCCCTCTTTATCTTTCATCCAGAGAAGATCAGGAATAGTTTCGATAATCAGGCGATTGAGCCGCTGCACCTGCTGCAGTTCTCTTTCAGCATTTTTTTTCTCTGTAATATCTATCCATGTGGAGTTGGTACGGACAATCTCTCCGCTTTCATCCAGCATTGCCGAAGCATTGAGCAGCACATCTATTGCGCTGCCATCCCGCCGCACCATCTGGAGTTCTGCATTGCTGATGCTGCCGGTGGTAAGAAAATCGGCAAAGATTCGATTGTATTTCTCCCAGCAGCTTGGGTGATAAAAGGCGTAAATCTCTTTGCCAAGAGCCTCGTCCCTGCTCCAGCCGAGCTTGTCGGCAAAGGTCTGATTGCAGTTTAAGAGGATGCGGGTCTCTGCGTCAGTCGCGCCAAGCATGTTGGGCGAGCTGTGATAGAGGTCTTTATACGCCTCTTTGCTGCGGATCAGCTCTTTCCGCAGTCGCCAGCGGTCACGGTTGAAATGAATGACCCGTTCCAGCAGGGCATCATTCAGCTCGGATTTCGGCAGGCAGTCGTCCGCGCCCTTGCTGATGATGTCAAGAATCGTGCGCCGGTCATCCAACGAGGTGAGGACAATGGCCGGACAGAAAACCGCCAGCTCACTCAGCCGCTCCATCGTCTCTTTGATGCCGCTGTCTTTGAGGGAAAGATCAATGAAGAGCAGATCAAACGGCGCGGCGCGGAGCTGCTCAAATCCGCCGCGCAAGGTCTCCTCGCGGATCACCTCAGCACCGGCGTAGGCGGTCAGCGACAGGTTGGCCAAAAAAAGCTCGGCGTGGTCGTCAGTGTCCTCAATCAGGAGGATGCGGGGATTTTGTTCAGACATTGCCTTTGCACGGCTCCAGAAGAAGGCGGTGGTGCTCGTCCAGCTCCCAATATTGCAGCATTTCGCTGATTACCTCGCCGTATTTGTCTGCCTCCATCGGCTTGACAATGTAGCTGTTGGCATGACAGCTCAGAGCGCGCTCAATGTCTTTGCCGGAATTGGAGGTGGAAAAAATCACCACCGGAATCTTGGCCAGCCTGCTGCTCCGCTTCATTTTCGCCAGCACTTCATGGCCGTCATATTTAGGCAGCTTGAGGTCCAGCAGCACCAACCACGGCAGCGACTGGCCTGCCGCCTCGCTCTGTTCAATATAGGCCATCGCCTGTGCGCCGTCGCGCAGGCGGCAGACTTTCAGCTCCGGGCGGCAGTCTTTAATATAGAATTCAGTCAGCTCGGCATGATCGTCGTTGTCTTCGACCAGCAGCAAATTTTTCTCCTCCTTGCACATGACTGATTCCTCCTCCGTCTGATTTTGGGCATCAAGAGCGGGGTTCATGTTCCTCCTGCGCCATCTTGGGAAACGTGAGATGAAACACCGCCCCGCCGTCTTCACCTGCTTCGGCCCGGATGTCGCCGCCGTGGAATTTCATGATCTTTTTGGCCACAGCCAGCCCGATGCCGGTACCTTCTATATTGACATCCAGCCGGTAAAAAAGCCCGAAGATTTTTTCCCGGTATTCCTCCGGGATACCCGGCCCGTTGTCGGCGCAGCGGATGTGCTGCCATTGGCCATCCTCAAAAGAGCTGATCCGCAGGCGGCTGCCCTCGGTGTCGTTGCGGGCATATTTCAGGGCGTTGGAAAGAATGTTTTCAAATACTTGCAGCGTCCGGCTTTCGTTGACGAAGACTGTCGGCAGGCCGGAATCAACCGTGAGTTTGAAGCCTGCGGCGGCAAGCCGTTCGCTCTGGTTGCGGCTGAAGTCAGCGAGCAACATGTTCAAATCAAGCGGCTTTTTGTCCATGTCAATCCGCCCGACCCGGCTCAGTTCGAGCAGGTCGTTGATGAGCTGGCTCATCCGCTGATTAGCTTTGACCACCTTGTCGAGCATTCCCACCGCCTGCTCGGCCTTGCCCTGCGCGGTCAGCTTGCGGATGATGCCGATAAAGCCCATGCTGGTGACGATCGGTGATTTCAGATCGTGCGAGACCGTATAAACAAACTGCTCTAATTCATCATTAGAACGTTCCAGCTCCTGTTTGCTGGCCCGCAGCTCAATGTTTTTTTCCTTAAACGAGGCCGCAGCGCTGGTCAGCGCGCCCAGCTCATCTGGGAGCTGATAGGCAGGAATCTCAGCATCTGCCGAACCTGCGGCCAGCAGCTGAAAGGTTTCAGTCAGGCGTTTGAGCGGAATAGTGATGCTCCTGGTGATGATGTAGGAGAACAGGGCAAGAAAAAGAAGGAGAAAACTAGTCCAAATCAAAAGCAGCAGCAGTCTGGAGCTGATGTGCTCAAAGGCCTCGGCCTTGATCCGCTCGGTCTCGCTCACCATCAGCTCAGAGAGTTTTTTCGACTGATAAATGGTCTCATACGCTTGCGCGGCCATGACCACATTGACTAAATACAAATAGCCCCGCGTCCGCTGCACAGCCTCCAAGAAGGTGGTCTCGTAGCGGTTCAGCACCTCTTCCAGCTCCGCTGCCCCAGTCTTGCCGCTGAACCGGTTGAGCATGACGCGGGTGTCATGGATGCTGACCGCTGCCGCCTTGACAAAGCTGCTGTCCAAGGTGTCAAAATACCGGTAGGCATTTTTCTCTATCTGAAGCAAGGCGTTGAGCATCCTCGCACATTCCAGCATCTTGCTCTCGCCTTCCTGGCGGGCCAGCTCCTCAATGAGCTGCTGCGCCCGAGTCGCGTGGATGCGGAATTCGCTCCGCACCAGCCGGTCCTGCATCTGCCGCTGCCGCCGCACCTCTTTGAAGGCTTCATGATAGGCTTCCAAGTGCTTCTGGGCCTGATCGATGATCATGTCCGCTCCGGCCTCGTGCAGACCTTCCTGCCGCTGGCCAATGCCGCGCAGCATTTTTTCGTAAATCGCCTTGACCTGCCCTTCCGCCGAACTGTGCCCTTCGTAAATATAGATCAAGGCTTCCCGCTGCATCTCCGCCATCTGGGCGGCGAAAACCATGTTGTCCGCCGTCTGGCTGCTGAAGAGGAGAATTTTGCGGAAGTCCGCCGCCAGCCGGCCAAAAGCCCCATAGGAGAGCAATGCGATGACAAAGGCCACTGCGCCGGTGACGGCATAGCCGAGGGAAATGCGCTTTTTCAGGCCGGCAGAGCGCATCAGCCAGTCAGTCAAGATGCCGCTACGCCAGAACAAATTCATTCCACCTGGTCAGCGTGTATTCGTAGGTGTCCATCACGGTGTTCCAGACCGCGATGTTCTCAAAGCGTTTCACATACGAGCCGCCGGTGCGGACGCTGCCTTCTTCCACGGATATTTTGCCGTCGGTGCCTTCCAAGGGCAGCGCGGCAGGCAGGCCTTCGTACCAGTAGTCCCATTCCGCCTTGGACATGAAGTTCCGCGACCGCTCCGGGTTGGAGATGTAATAGCCCTGCCGGGCGATGAACGCGCCGGGCCAGCCGGACAGCCACCAGTTCATGAAGGCGTAGGCTGCCTCTTCACGCTCGCCGGTGCAGGCGCGGGACAGGCACATCACGCCGTGCCAGGCGCGGTAGCCTTCCTTGGGCGCGGCATAAATGCAAGGAATGCCCTCGCCGTTGAGCGCGCTCACGCCGGGCGAGAACATGCTTTCAATCGCCACCTCGCCGGAGGCCATCAAATCAACCGAATGCGGCACTGAGGTCCAGACTCCGCGAAAATGTCCTTCCCGCTTCAGAGCAATGACGATTTCAAAGAGCTTGTCCACCTCCTCGCGGCTCATATTGCCCATGTCGTTGAACGACATCAGCCCGGCGGCCTGCACAGCCAAGGCCAAGTCAAACAAGCCGATTTCTGGAGAATTAACGATCGCGACTTGGCCGCGCCAGCGTTCATCAAGCAGCCAGGCCCAGCTTTCGGTCTCATAGGGCACACCTAAAGGGACAATGCGCGAATTATAGCCAAAGGAGTCAACGTTATGCACATAGGGCAGAAAACTGATCCGCTGCGTCGGCTCGCAGTCCAGCTTGTCGTCCGGCTGGACGAAGAGGAGATTGCAGGGCGCGTCGCCCAGTCCCTGCCTGGCGTTCGCAGAGATGCGTCCAGTTTTGCTCAGGCTGTTGATTTCATGCCAATAGGTCAGCCGATTGACATCTATCGCCTGAATGGTTTTGGCCTGCCAGAGCACCTTGATGCTGTTGGACCACTGCTCATAGAGATCAAAAGATGTTGGATCGGTGGAAGCCTTGAGCAGCACCTCCGCGTCGCCGCCAGGATAAAATTCAATCTCAATGCCCAAGTCGCGCTCGGCTCGCTGGCGGATTGGCTCCAGCAGCGTGACATGCGTGCCCATAACCTTGATTTTTGGCCGTTTCTTACCCTGAGCCAGCCGGGGAAAAGCGGCGGCGGCCAACGCTGCGCTGCCCTGTTTGAGAAATGTGCGGCGGTTCATGAAGTTCCAGCGGAAAGGCGGTTCAGAAAAACTGCGGACAGTTATTATCTACCTGAATTTTGAGGCAGACGCAAGGGCTGGCTGAGGAAATCCTTTCCTCACCAAATTTTTACCATTCTGTAACAGCGCGTGAATCTTCTGGAGGTACAACTCATCACAGGACGTAACCATCGGGAGCGAGAAGCAATCCCGCACATTTTTCAAGGAGAACACCGTATGAAGCACGCCGGAACAGCGCGGCTGTTTGCGCTGCTCACCCTCTTCGCTGTCGTCTTTGGCGCGGAGAGCAGTTTTTCCCAGCCGGAACAAAGCCGGGAGACGATTTTGCGCCTGCATGGTTCCAACACCATCGGGGCGAAACTTGCGCCGGATTTGGCGCAGGCCTTTTTGCGGCAGCTTGGGGCTGATTCAGTCAAGCAAATCGAGCTGGTCAAGGACACGGAAACCGATGTCGAGGGCTATTTTTCCGCCCGCAAGCAGAGCAAGGTTATTGAAATTCGGGCGCACGGTTCAGCCACCGCCTTCAAAGGGCTGAAGGAACAACGCTGCGACATTGGCATGGCCTCGCGGAAAATCAACGAAAACGAGTTGAACGAGCTGGCCTTTCTCGGCGACATGAGCAGCAGCGCCTGCGAGCATGTCTTGGCCTTGGACGGCGTGGCGGTGATTGTCAATCCCGCCAATGCCGCAGTGACCAAACTGAGTTTTCCGCAGCTTGCCGATCTGTTTTCGGGCAATATCAAAAACTGGTCTGAATTGAGCTGGAGCAGCGGCCAGGTCACTCTTCATGCGCGGGACGAAAACTCCGGCACGCACGACACCTTCAAGCAGCTCATCCTTACTGGCAAGAAGCTGGATGAATCGGCCAAACGCTGGGATGCAAATGAGCAGCTTGCTGATGCAGTGGCCGCTGATGCTCATGCTGTCGGCTATTGCGCCCTGCCGAATGTGAAAAGCAACAAGGCTCTTGCGATTTCCGACGGCGGCCCGGCAGTGCGCCCGACGGTGTTCACGGTCGCCGCTGAGGATTATCCGGTCAGCCGCCGCCTGCATCTCTACAGCCCTGCCCGCCCGGAGAACAAATGCACCAAAGATTTCATCGAATTCGCCTTGAGCAAAGAAGGACAGGCACTGGTCAAGAAGCACAAGTTTGTTGATTTGACCATCACCGCCGAGCAACGCAAACTTGAGGCTGCTCCGGGAAACATCCAGAATCACAAAGTGCTGTTCAATTACTTGACCAGCGTGGGGGGTGCGAAACGGCTGTCGGCCAGCTTCCGTTTCAAAGGAGAAAGTTTTGAGCTGGACAGCCGGGCGGTGCGTGATGTCGAGCGGCTGGCAGAGTTTTTAGCCGAGAACCAACCCACGGACATTGTTTTGGCAGGCTTTTCCGCCAGTGCAGGCGATGCGCCAGAATATGAGAAAATTCAGGGCATCGCCGACAGCAGCGCAAGCTATGCCAAAAATCTGGAACTGTCCTGCAAGCGGGCGGAAGCGGTCAAAAAGGCTCTGAACTCGCGAGGCATCAACGTGCAGGAAATTCTCTGTGTCGGCAGCGAGATGCCGATTGCTTCCAACCACACTGAAGCAGGCCGGGCCAAAAATCGCCGCGTGGAAGTCTGGCTGCGGTGAAGAAGTCACCCTTGCCTGAAAAACACTGGAGGAGGATAACATGACGAACGAAAGCAGCTTGGAGCGGGCCTTGGAGAAAGCAGCCAAAATCATCTGCACGTTGAAATTAGGCTGCTGTCCTGTGCAGGAGAAGAATTTTTCCGGCTGTCCGAGCGAATGCCATGAGAATATTCTGCCGTGGCAGTGCTGGCTTGTCTATCTGCGCGGCAGCGTCAGCCCGCAGCAGACCTCGGATATTTTGCTGCAAAGCTGAATCAAGTTATAACTGCAACACATCCTTCTCAAGGATAATCCTCAACTCTTCGTTTGTGACTTTGTAGCCCGTCCGCTTGATGAGTGTGGTGCGAATTTTTGACAGCACTTCCTCGTCAAGCAGGACGTTGATGATATTTTCGGTGCTCAGGGCACGAATCTTTTCCCAACGCTGCTCCAGCAGATTCTTGCGGGACATGCCTTCTTTGGAGATCAGATAGAAGAACTCCGCTTCTTCTCTGTCCAATCCGTCCAGCAGGTCAATGGTAAAGACCAAATCATGCTGTATCCGTTCTCCTGTGGAGATGCGATAGAGCTGCCAGACCAAAGCATTGGTCAAAACTACCCATTTGATCCCAGCATATGCGCCATAAGCGGCAGCTTGGAAGATTTGATTTTCTTTCAATGCCCTGCCAATTCGTTTGGCTTCAATGACGATTACGTCCTCTCCTTTGATGGAGAGGACGTAATCCGCCCGGCGGCTTTCTATTTTCTGCTCTGTTTTAATATCAGATATTTCATAGCCGAGAACGAACTGGAGAATGGAATTCAGCAGCATCCGGGTATCGCTTTCGTTTCCTTTTCTTTCAAAAGAATCAAGCAGCAGCGGAAGAATTTTATTCACTTCCGCAGTGATGGCATCAAACCGCTCGCTGAGAATTTCTTGCGATGACCGCCGCTTGCGTTCGCCTTTTTCCTCATTCTCTTTGGCTTCAGGCTCATCGGCAAGGACAAAAGTGACTTCTTTTGGTGGCTCAATATATTCAGCGATTTTAAAGACCGTGTTGCACCGCTTACAACGGGCTTTCTGCCCAATCATCTCCGGCTTGATGTTGTACATTTGCTTGCATTCAAGATTGGCGCAGATCGTTTTCATATTGATCACCTATTTTTTGGTGAAATTTCTTGTTATTGCGATGCTTGGCGGACTGACGGAACAGCTCCGCAACATGCGAAAGATGCTGCCAGAAGAAGGCAATATAATTGTAAAACCGAGCGGCTGCAAGCAACAACTTGCCCTTTTATATGAGCAGCGCATTGCCGCAGAAAATCCAAAAACGCCGCACCTTCGGCATCATCAGCCACCCGGATTTTTATCGTTCTGCATACAGCTAATTCGATGATTCCATACGAAAATCCAATATGAAATTCAGTCCGGCATTCATGCCAATACATCAACGTCATAAGGAGCTGATCAGCCCGGCTGAGCTTTGGCGGACGGCCAAAGTCTCTTATTTTTCTTTTATTTCTTCCAGCATGATATCGAAAATATCACGCGGAACGCCAACTGCTCTCTTGAAATCCGCGGCACTGAGGATGCATACGTTTTCGTTTCTCATAGCTTCTTTTATCAAGAAGTTATGACTTACGCAAGAAGTCTGCTGAACTGGCTGTCAGGGCTTTTCTCCGCATAGAGTACCGTTGCTTTGTCAAAGGAATTTCTTGGGTTGAGGCAAAGACTTCCATCATCCGCAACGCTGTTCGGGCCTATTTGGCGAAACCCATTTATACGCTTGATCACATCAACCTTTATGCAACTGCG
>NZ_JBLWEN010000049.1:0-31745 GCF_048287415.1 Candidatus Electronema sp. JM | reverse complement strand
GCTCTCCAGCGCCGATGGTACTGCACGGGCGACTGTGCGGGAGAGTAGGCCGCTGCCGGATTCTTGTTCAAGCCGCACATAACAGCCCGCATGGGCTGCTATGTGCGGCTTTTTTTTGTTTCCTGCCTCAGCTCATGTGTCGAATTGTTTCGCCAATCCGCTCCATTTCCGCCAGAACCGCCGCCTCGTTCAGCGTGGTCAAGCGCCGGTCGCGCATGACCACGCGCCCGTTGACGACAGAATGGATGACATCGCTGCCCTTTGCCGCATAAACGAGCTGCGAGACCGGATTGTGCAGCGGACAGAGGTGCGGCTGCCGCAGATTGAGCATGATCAAGTCCGCCTTTTTGCCGACCGCGACGCTGCCGATTTTGTCCGCCGCGCCCAGAACCTCGGCACCGCCGAGCGTGGCGGCCCGCAGCACGGTCTCCGCGCTCATCGCTGTCGGATCAAGGTCGCGCACCTTGTGCAGCTTGGCCGCCGTGCTCATCTCACCGAACATGTCCAGGTCGTTGTTGGACGCGCTGCCGTCCGTGCCGATGCCGATTGTCACGCCGCCGCCGAGCATCTTCTGCGCCGGAGCGATGCCGGAAGCCAGTTTCATGTTTGATTCCGGGCAATGTGCGACTTTCACTCCGCGCCGGGCCAGCAGGGCAATTTCTTCATCATCCAGCATGACGCAGTGCGCGGCCACAGTCCGCTCGTTGAGCAGACCGAGCCGCTCCAGATGCCGCGCCGGAGTGCAGCCGTATTTTTCCGCGCAGCCTTGCACCTCGTCACGGGTTTCAGCCAGATGGATATGCAGCAAAGCATTTTTTCGTTCAGCTAATGCCGCCGCCCGCTGGAGCAAGGTCGGGGAGCAGGTGTACACCGCGTGGGGATTGACCGTGATTTTGATCAAATCGCTGTCTTCGTATGCGCTGAATAATTCTTCCACATAGGCAAAACCATTCTCCAGCTCGCCGTAGTTTGGCGAGGGAAAATCGAAAAACGCCTCGCCGATCCACGCCCGCATTCCCGCGTCCGCCGCTGCCCGCGCCGCCTCTTTGGTGAAGAGGTACATGTCGTTATAGCTGGTGGTGCCGGATTTGATCATCTCGCAAATGGACAGCAGCGTGGCATGATAGACGATTTCTTTCGTCAGCTGCGCCTCGCGGGGAAAGATATGCTGCGTCAGCCAGTCCATTAGCGGCAGATCGTCGGCCAAGCCTCGGAAGCAGGACATGGCTGCGTGCGTGTGGACATTGACCAGGCCGGGCATGATCAGCCCATGCGGACAGGCCAGCAGTTCAGCCTGCGGATATTTGGCCGCCAAGTCCGGGCCGATTTCCGCAATGCTGTCACCGGCCACAGCCACGGAAATGCCTGTCTCCTCCCGCACCTCGCCGTCTATGCTCACTAACCAGCGGCCAGCGAGCACCAGCCGCACCTCATTGTGCATAAAATCCTTCTCCATTTCTTTTCCTGCGATAAAATTTTGCGGCAAAACTTGAGAGCAACTCTGCGCCCGCAAGGGAAATAATTTGACAGCCCCGCCGCCGCTGAGTACAATGAAAAAATTCAATTCAGACGGTGGCCTCAGTCTGCCCGTATTGTGCGTATCGCAGCTTTCCCTGTCTATAAAAACATTGCCCGTGCAGCAGGATTTCTGAAATAAGGCAGCCGGACAGCGGCGGGCGCAGGCCCGGAACATTCATCAACATCAGCATCAGGAACCCAGATCATGAGCAAGAGAACATTTCAGCCCAGCAATATCAAACGCGCCCGCACCCATGGATTCCGCGAGCGCATGAGCACCAAATCCGGTCGGGCCGTGATCCGGCGGCGGCGCGCCAAGGGACGGAAGCGGCTCTCCGCCTGATCCGTATGAAGCCCTTCGCTCTGCCCAAATCCTGCCTGCTCAGGAAGAGCGGAGAGTTCAACGTGGTGTACCGGCAGGGCAGGCGGCTGCGCGGGCCGGGATTTCTGCTGGTCTGCTGCGGCAGCGGCCAGCCGGGCAGCCGACTCGGCATCAGCGTTCCGGCTAAAACCGGCTGCGCCGTGCGCCGCAACCGGATCAAGCGGCTGGTCCGCGAAACTTTCCGCCTGCACCGAGAGATTTTCCCCGGCTCCAGCGATATCGTCTTTGCCGTGCGGCCAGACTTTTCCCTTGATGGCCTGAACGAGGTGCGAGCGGCGGTGGCGGAGCTGACCGGCCTGCCGGAGCGGCGCGATGCGGCAGCCTGAGCCGGAACGCCGCAGTTTGGCGGCTCGCTGCTGCCTGCTGCTGGTGCGCGGCTATCAGCTCTGCATTTCCCCGCTTTTTCCGCCCTGCTGCCGTTACGTCCCCACCTGCTCCGAATACGCGGTTCAAGCAGTGACCCGCCACGGCGCGGCGCGGGGCAGCCTGCTGGCTGTGCGGCGCATCCTGCGCTGTCATCCCTTCGCCGCAGGCGGCTATGATCCGGTTGAATAACGCCGCAGAACTGCCGCTGTTCCGCCGGACTTTTCCTTTTCGACCGACACAACACAACAATGGACACCTACCGGGCCTTGCTGGCCATCATTCTTTCCATGCTCATCCTGCTGGGCTGGCAGTATTTATTTCCCCCGCCCAAGCCCGTCGCGCCTGTTGAGCAGACCACAACATCCCAGCCTGCCGCTGCTCCGGCGCAGACCCAGGAGCAAGCAGCGTCCATGCCCGCTGCGGCGCAAGTGGCTGTCAATGCCGATGCCCGCGAGATCAAGGTGGAGGCCCCGCTCTACAAGGCGGTCTTCTTTGAGCAGGGCGGCGGCCTGAAGAGCTTCATTCTCAAAAGTTACCGCCAAACGCGGGATAAGAACGCGCCGTCGGTGGAGCTGATCACGGTCAGCAATCCGGCGGACTTGCCGCTGGCCTTCAGCCTTGACGGCGGCGCGGCCAAGGAGCTGCCTTTGTTCAAGGCGGAGAAAACAACGGTCAATGTCACCCAAGGTGACAGCAGCCTGCTCCTGCGGGCCGAGCTGGCTGGCGGCCTGCGCATTGAGCGTAAGCTGACGTTTCATGCTGACAACTACCTGATCGGCAGTACCGCCACCGTGACTAACGGCGGCACGGCTCCGGCGCAACTGCTTCCGGCACTGTCCATGAGCAACGGGCCGCTCAAGGCAGGCGGCGCAAGCAACGGGCTGTTCAGCGGCCCGACAGTCTATGTCAACAAGCAGCTCAAGGAAATTCCGCTTAAAGAGCTGGCGCAAGGGCCAGCGCTGGTGCAGGGTGAAATCGGCTGGGCCGGGCACATGGACAGCTATTTCATGCTCACCCTGCTGCCGGAGAAAAGCGGCAGCGGCAGCATCAGCATCAGCCATTCCGGCGAGCAGAACATCCGCACTGTGCTCAGTGAAGGGCCGCGTGAGCTGGTGCCGGGCGCGTCCGTCGTGTTTGCCCATGAAGGCTATTTCGGCCCGAAAAAGCTCTCGCTGCTGAAGGAAGTGGGCTACGGACTGGAAGAGACGATCAACTTTGGCTGGCTCAGTCCGCTGGCAAGGCCGATGCTCTGGCTGCTCAACTTTTTTCACAACATCTTCGGCAATTACGGCATCGCCATCATCCTGCTCACCTGCGCGGTCAAAGGGGCCTTCTGGCCAATTACGCACAAGGGCATGAAGTCGATGAAGAACATGCAGAAGATTCAGCCTAAGGTGGCAAAGCTGCGCGAGAAGTTCAAGGACGACCCGGTGAAGATGAATCAGGAAATGATGGCCATGTACAAAACGTACAAGGTCAATCCGCTCGGCGGCTGCCTGCCGATGCTGATTCAGATTCCTTTTTTCTTTGCCCTCTACCGCGTGCTGATGGCGGCCATCGAGCTGCGCCACGCCCCCTTCCTGCTCTGGATCAATGACTTGTCTGCGCCTGACCGGCTGATGATCGGCTTCGACATCCCGGTGCTGCACGGCATTCCGGTGCTCACTCTGCTGATGGGCGGCACGATGTTCCTCCAGCAGAAGATGACCCCGACCACCGCCGATCCGCAGCAGGCCAAAATGATGCAGATGATGCCGGTCATTTTCACGGTCATGTTTGTCAATTTCGCCTCCGGGCTGGTGCTTTACTGGTTTGTCAGCAACCTGCTGTCCATTCTTCAGCAGCAGCTGATCAACCGGCAGAACACCGCCGAGGCTGTCCCGCATTGAGGTGCCATCATGGCAAAAGAACAGGATTTCTACGGCAGCAATGTTGCCGACGCAATAGCGAATGCCTGCAAGGAGCTGGCCGCCGCGCAGGAGGATTTGACCATCGAAGTGCTGGAGACCGGCTCGCCCGGCATCTTCGGCCTCTGCCGGAAACGGGCGAGGATCAGAGTGAGCCGCAAAGGGCAGCCGAAGCCTGCTGCTGAGGTCGTCCGCCCGGAAACGGAGGCGGCGGCTCCGCTGGCGGAATCTGCTGCCCCAGCTAAAACCCCGCCGAAGAAAAAAGAACGGCCTCCGAGAGAACAGAAAAAGCCTGCTCCCAAGCCGCAGCCGGAGAAGGTTGAGCGGCAGAAAGAAGCGGTCACGCCGCCTGAAAGCAAAGAAGTTCCGGCGGAAGAGCTTGGCCCCTATGTGCCGCCGACTGCGGAAGCCCTTGAAGCGGTGCGGCAGGATGTGGCCAAGCTGCTGGAGCTGATGAGCTGCCCGTCCAGCGTGACCGTGGAGCTGGACAACCAGACCGTGGCCTGCAAAGTCAGCGGCGAGCATCAGGACATCCTCACCGGGCAGGAAGGCCGCACCTTGGACAGCCTCCAGTATCTGCTGCGAAAAATGACCACCCGCCTGCTGCCCGACCGCACTAAATTAGCCATCGAGGTCGGCGACTACCGCGAGCGGCGGATTGAGGAGCTGAAAAAACGGGTGCTGGAGCTGGCCGCACAAGTGCGCGTGGACGGCATGACGCAGGCCATTCCCGCCCTCAATCCTTCGGAGCGGCGGGCGGTGCACATGCTCTTGCAGGATGACAAGGAGGTACGCAGCCGTTCGGTCGGCGAGGGCCTGTTCAAAAAGGTGCTGATTTACAAGCCGGGCAAGAAAAAGCCGTTCCCGCGCAAGGGCGGCAAAGGGCAGCAGAATGACGGCCCGGCTGAAGACTGAGGACACCATCGCCGCCATTGCCACGGCTCCGGGCAGCGGTGGCATCGGCATCGTCCGCATCAGCGGGCCGGAGGCGGAGGGCATCCTGCGGCGGCTGTTCGTGCCGCAGCGTCCGCAGAACGCTTGGCGAAGCCATCGTCTTTGCTACGGCAAAGTGCTTGACCGCAGCGGCGCAGTGTTGGATGAGGCGATGGCCGTTTTGATGCGTGCGCCGCACAGCTACACCTGCGAGGACGCGGCGGAAATCCAGAGCCATGGCAGCTGGCCGGTTTTGCAGGCGATTCTTGCCGAGGCAATCGCCGCCGGTGCGCGGCCTGCCGAGCCGGGCGAGTTCACCAAGCGGGCCTTTCTCGCCGGGCGGATTGACCTCACCCGCGCTGAAGCGGTGGCCGATTTGATTGAAGCCCGCACCGCCGCCAGTGCGAAATTGGCGACCGAGCATCTGCAAGGCGCGTTGTACGAGCGGATCAGCGCGGTGCGCGACGCGCTGGTTGAACTGCTGGCGCAGGTCGAAGTGGCGATTGATTTTCCCGATGATGCCGCAGAAATACTCGAAAGCGGCCCGCTGCTGGAGCTGCTGCGGACGCGGGCGGCGCAGCCATTGCGACAGCTGCTGGCCTTGGCCGAGCAGGGCCGGATTTTCCGCGAGGGTCTCAAGGCGGTGATTGCTGGGCGGCCCAATGTCGGCAAATCCAGCCTGCTCAACGCCCTGCTGCGCGAGGAACGCGCCTTAGTCGCCGATCTGCCCGGCACCACCCGCGACACCATTGAGGAGCTGATTTCGGTGCGCGGCATTCCGGTGCATCTCGTTGACACAGCGGGCATCCGCGAGCACGCCGACGCGGTCGAAGGGCTGGGCATTAAGCGGGCGCGGCGCAAGGTCGAGCAGGCGGATTTGGTGCTGCTAGTGCTGGATGCCTCGCAGGAGCTGACCGCCTCTGACCGCGAGCTGCATCAGTCGCTGGCGGGGAAAAAGCGGATTTTGGTGCTGAACAAGGTGGACGCGGCGGACAGCAGTCTGCTGGAGCGCATCAGCCTTGAATTTGCTGGAGAAATGCAGGTGCGGACAGCAGCCAAGAGCAGCGGCGGCATTGAGGCCCTGCTGGATGCGGTCTGGCAGGCGGCGATGGGCAGCGGTGACGGCATGGACGAGCAGCCCGCCTGTGCGCCCAATCTTCGCCACAAGCTGATTTTAGAGAAAACTTTGGCCGCCTGCGTTCAGGTCGAGGCGACCCTGCTGGCGGGCGAACCTGCCGACCTGCTGGCCGTTGACCTCCAGACTGCCCTTGATCATCTTGCCGATATCGTCGGCCTGACCACACCGGATGACGTGCTGGATGCGGTGTTTGCGAAGTTTTGCATTGGGAAGTAGTTTTTTTAACTAAAAAGGAGAAAAATGAAGATCAAGACTTTTTTTGCTGTAACAATAATTTTGTTTGTAACTCAGATAGTTGGATGCAATGATGAAAAAAAGTCTAATTTTTCTATGGAAAATCAAGCTGAAGAGAGACAGACAGTCGAGATTTCTTCGATGGAAGAAAAGGAATCTATTAAAAAATTTATAGCGAAATATGCAGGTAGTGATACGGATAAAAAAATGAAAGTTAAATGTAAATTAATTAATTCTTTTGGATTAAAACAGATTTTATCGTATAGATTATTCAAGGTTATAATTTTAAAAGAAAAATCTAAAGGATCTTTTTCTGGCAAAAAAATCTTTCTGGCAAAAAAAGGAGAAGAAATTATCGAAATCGAAGTTCCACAACAAAATGGAATCTCTATGTCCGCTTTACTTGAATTGATTGATAAAAAAAATAAAATAAAAAATGTTGACGATGCTCAAATTTTCTTTGACGCTTTTTCTATATTACATAGAAATTTTAGAGGGTACCTTCGTACGATAGATGGAAAGAAAAAACAGGAAATTATCTGTTCTGACAACGAATGGATTTTTGTATTTAACGGTGGGGTGTTTGACAGGGAATCATTTATCGTTAAAACTGATAACGATGGTAAAATTTTAAATATTATTTTCGATATCAACCCATCTGGTAGTTTCTTCAAAAAAACTATAGAGCCTAAGATATATCCAGAAGTCATAACAGGTGAAGAGATTATTCATTTTTGACGGTTCGTTCCCTAAGCTGGAGTATGGGAGCGCGAAAACAAAGTGAAAAATTTTGAGGAGTTGCAGCGCAGTAGCGAGGAGGAAAAAGCCCTGCTGCTCGATGCCAGTTTCATGCAGAATTACCGCGAGGCGAAGGTGGACATCCGTTGTGTCAGCCATGACGTGCGGGAAATAGAATATTTTGTGTTTGAGAACAGAGATTTTTCACTCTGCAACTACCATGAATATCACAAATTTTGCAATTGAACCCGTCGCCATTCGTGGTTGGGTTGAAAAAAGAATGATTTACATGGAGCTGACAGATGGTCGGGTTGTCGGCTTTCCTGCCGACAGATTTCGTATTCTCAGTCAAGCGTCTGATGAGCAGCTCCGAGAAGTTCAGATAGAGCTTGGCGGACATGCGCTGCGGTGGGGGGAAATTGACGAAGACCTGACTGTGGCCGGGGTTGTGGCGGGAAGATTTCAGCTCCCTTTACAGTTGGCTGCCTAAAATTTATTCAAAATTCCGATGCAATTAGACAACATCCTCTGGCTGCCGGACGAAACCAAGGCCATTCTCTTCGACATGGACGGCGTTCTTTTAGACAGCCTTGGCCTTGACCTTTCCCTCTGCGGCGAGCTGCTGAAAAAACACCTTGGCAGGTCGGCACATCTCTCGAAAGAATTTATTCGCTCTATCTTCGCCTATCATCCGCCGGAATTCTGGCGGCGGATTTTCGCCTTTATCGAGAACGAACAGGGCATCACCGCAGCAGATGCTGTGCAGGACGCTGTCCTTGCTGAGTACAATCAGGCCCGCAAGGAGGCAGTGTTTTCAGTCAATCCGGGCATTGTTGAGATTCTTGCCGCCTGCCGGGCGCAGGGCATCAAAACAGCGGTGGTTTCCAATAATCCGACCGAAGATGTGCGCAAGATTGTCACGCAGTCCGGCATTGCGGAATATTTTGATCTGATTGTCGGCAACGATCTGCACAATCTGCGGCCAAAGCCTGCGCCTGACACGTACATCTATGCCGCCAATCTTTTGGAAATTCCGCCATCGCAGTGCGCCGTGATTGAAGATTCTTTGCTTGGTGCAGAGGCAGGCTGCAAAGCTGGCTGCTTCACCATCGGCGTTGCCACCGGCGGCACAACATTTGCCGCGCTGGAACAGTCAGATTGCATCCGCAGAGTGTATTCCTCCTTTCTGCCGAATACTGTCGCTCTGCAATTTGGCACGCCGACCAAGAAAAAACTGCTCACGCCAAATGATTTTGTCAGCCACATGATCGAGCATATCGCTTGGCGGATGGGCTGCGGCATTGATTTGTTTTGGAACAGCAATGACTGGCCGCAGCTTGGCCTTGCGCTGGGCCGGGCAATTGCCGGATTTCCCCGTCAAGCGGAGATCGGAGCCGCGCTCGGCATGATTGACGACGGCAGCGCGGAGGTCACAGCGATTATTGCCGCCGAGCCGGATATGCTGATTGAAACTGTGGAACAGCTTGATCCGGCTTGGTTTTTCGGCCTGCGCTGCGAGCAGCTTGCCTCCAGCGCGCCGCTGCTTGAGCTGCTGCGCGGGCTGGCGCAGGGCTTGCGGGCGCGGCTGCACATCCGCATTTGCGGCGTGGAAGACCCGCATCATGCTTGGGAAGGCGTATTCCGCTCAGTCGGCATTGCCCTGAGCAAAATCTTTGCGCCGGAAATGCCGCAGGTTCAGGCTGATGCGTCGGATGGCAAAGCAGCTCCGGCGCACGGCATCGTAGTCGAGGAGCTGTCCGAGCAAACCGCCGCTGTTGTCCGCACCACAGCGGAAAGCCGGGTGCGTGTGGCCGTGCAGTGCAACGAGCATTGGCCCGGTGCCTACAATTTCAAGGTCGGGCCGTCCATTCAGGTCAGCGGCTTTGGCGGCCTGCTGGAGGCTATGGCGCAGGAGGCGGGCTTCACACTGGCTGTGGATTTTGTTGCCGAGCGGCTGAGTTCCAGCCATGTGGTGATGGAAGACATCGGCCTTGTGCTGGGCAAGGCGTTGAAAGAGCTGCTCATTCTCCGCATGAACCGCTGCGGGGTGAACGGCGCGGGCAGCAGCATCAGTACAGCGGACGATTTAGTCAGCCAGCCGCTCAGTGTCGGAGTGAGCGTCGAAGGGCGCAAGTTCGTCAAATTCGTGCCCTTCAATGAATCGTACAGCGCGTTCCGTCAGCAATTCCTGCTTGGTCAGGGTGTCTTCGGCGGTCTCTTCTCTGAAGATTTGGATGACTTCTTAGACGGCTTGGCAGGCGGGCTGGATTGCAGCATTATGGTGCATGTCCGAGAAAACATTGCTCCTGCGGAAGGCTGGCTGCTGCTTTTCCGGCATCTCGGCAAAGCGCTGAAGGAAGTGTTTCAGGAGAATCCCTGCCGGAAAGGGATTCCGCCGGGTGTGAAGGCGACGCTGGCCTGATTTACATCTTTTTAGCAGGGGCGAAAAATTTTTCGCCCCTGCTGCTTAGTATTTACACGAATTCCGCCAGCACAGTTCCTAATTCCGCAAGCACCCGGTCAATGTCTTCTTGGCTGACTGTCAACGGCGGAATGAAGCGCAGAGCCTGCATTCCGGCGAAATTGATCAGAATGCCGCGTTCAAACATCCGCCGGACGATCTCTGGGCCGTGCGTGATGCCTTGCTCTGTCAGCACCAAGCCAAGCAGCATTCCTCGTCCGCGCACACTGGCGCAGAGCTGCGGAAATTGTTGCGCTAATCCTTCCAGCCGCTGGACGAAATACGCACTGCGTTGGCGCAGTTCTTCAAAGAAACCTTCCGCGAGCATGGTTTGCAGCACCGCCACGCCAGCCGCTGCCGCAACTGCATTGCCGCCGAAGGTCGAGGCGTGCGTGCCGGGCGTGAAGGCGGCGGCGATTTTGGCGCGGGTGAGCATCGCGCCGATGGGCAGGCCGTTGCCTAAAGCCTTGGCCAAGGTCATGATGTCCGGCACCACGCCGCAGTGCTCGTAGGCGAAGAGCGTGCCAGTGCGCCCGATGCCAGTCTGCACCTCATCGAAAATCAGCAGCAGGCCGTGGCGGTCGCAGATAGCCCGGATGGCTTGCAGATATTCCGTCGGCAGCGGACGCACGCCGCTTTCGCCCTGAATCGGCTCGCACAATATGGCGCAGGTTTTGCTGCTGATCAGCCGCTCAATCGCTTCCGGCGCACCGAAATCGGCATGGATGAAGCCTGTCGGCAGCGGCTCGAAACCTTTGTGGAATTTCGGCTGACCTGTGGCGGCCACCGTGGCCAAGGTGCGGCCATGAAAGGAGCCGCTGAGGGAAATCACCTCATAGCGGCCCGTGCTGCTGCTGTAAATGCGGGCCAGCTTGATCGCCGCCTCGTTGGCCTCCGCGCCGGAATTGCAGAAGAAAACCCGCTCGGCAAAGCTGTGCTTGATCAGCAGCTCGGCCAGCTCAGTCTGCGGCTCGGTGTAAAAAAGGTTGGAGACATGCAGCAGTTTCTTTGCCTGGGCGCAGATGGCCTCCGTCACTGCCGGGTGGCAATGCCCCAGCGAGCAGACCGCAATGCCGGAGAGAAAATCCAAATACTCCTTGCCGTCTGCGTCCCAGAGACGGCAGCCCTCGCCTTTGACGATTGCCGCCGGAAAACGGGTGTAGGTTCCTGCGAACACGGCTTCGCCCCGCGCTATCCAATCTGAATTATTCATGATAGAAAAAAGGTTGTTGCAGCTTATACGCCGCTGATCAAGATGTGCAAAAAGACAAGCACGGCAGAGCCGAACACCGCGCCATAAAAGGCCAGCAGCGTGGATGAGCAGCAGATTTTCAGCCAGCCGTCAACATCATTGGCAAAAGGCTGGGTGTTCATGGAAAAATCAATCTGTTCCGGCGCAGTGGCTGTCACCTTGTCGTAGAGCTTGCGGAACAGGCGTTCCTGCCGGAGAAAATACCCGTCCAAGTGCCAGAAAGCAAGGGTCGGCAGCAGCGCGACCAGCAGAAAGGAGGTCTGCGCGTCCTTGGCGGAGAGGACAAAGAGGGCGGCGGCAATGGTGACGCTCCAGCCTTTGAGCAGGAAGGAATTGCCCGCCATGCGCTGGATGACCTGCTGAATCAGTTCGATGTGCTTGATGTAAGGGCAAAAAAATGATGTGCGCGGTATAGGGGCTTTCGCCCCTACCTGCCCGATATAGATATCATTTCCACCTGTTCCAGCCTTGTCCGCACGGTCTCGGTGTATGCGGAAACCATCACTGTTCATCCTCTTTTGCTGCGATGGCCATGGCTTTTCAATAAAAATCAGATAGTTGGGTAAAGTGTTTCGCCGACTGCCCACGTTCGCCAGAGCAGGGCAGGGTGATTTCAAGCACCGGATTCAATTACAATACCCCTTCAAAGCTGTCCATTTTTTTCAGCACCTCTTGGGCCAAACAAGCCATTTTTTCGCCTGCTTCACCAACAAGGCACTGCTGGAGCAGCCAGGCTTCGTAGAGGAGTAGTTTATCATCTTCGATTACCTTGTCATATTGCTCCAGCTCCGTCAGCCATTCCGCACAGGCAGCTTTGTTGTGGAGATAAATACAGATGGGAAGCATGAATATAACAAGGATAAATGCCAGGCTTTGGCACATATTCCCACATCGCTGCATAACAAACCTGCGCCTGCTGAAAATTCCAGCAGGCTGTTTCCATATTCCCTTCTAATCCAGCATATGCCGCCACACCTCTTTGCCCATACGCCGAAGCTGCTCTCGGCCTTGAGCAAGCAGCTTGCGCATGGCAGGACGGCTGGTTATATGGGTAGCGTAGGAATTGTCGGTGGTTCAGGCGGCACTGTCTGTGAAGCCTTTCTTCGCTCATCCAACAGAGACGGAAGCGGTGCAACCAAGGAAATACGTCGTTTCATATCCCGTCTCCTTCAAACCCGCAGCCGTGCAAGCACGGCATTGGCACTTCCTGCGTCGCCAAGCTCATAATAGACTGCGGCAAGATCATGATACGGGTCTGCAAGTCCTGCTGGAGCTGTTTGAATGGATTTTTCAAGAAAGCCTATGCCTTCTTTGCTCTTTCCCATTTTGTGCAGAGAAAGGCCAAGCCCCTTGTTGGCATACCAATCGTCAGGCTTTTGGGCGAGAATGGTTTCATTCACCTCTTTAGCTTCTTCATAATTCTCCAAGAAGAAATGGGTGAAGCCGAGCAGCGACAGGACATCGGTATTGTCCGGGGCGTTCTTGCGCAGATATTCAAGGATGATACCGGCTTCCTGATAGGAATGCATTCTGGCAAGGCGTTCCGCTTTTTTGAACAAAGAGGCAGCATCCTGAGAACCGTCCAGCTTTTCTTGCAGCTTCTTCCGCGCTGTCAAATAGACGCAATACGGATTTTCCGATCGCATGGTGCCGTTCATGGTCAGGCGGGTGTTTGGACAGCCTCCCAAACAGGTTTCGCCATAGGTGCAGGTTTTGCAAGCACCGCCAAGATCACTTTTCTTCATCCCGCGAGACCATTGGAAGGCATCCGGCGCATTCCAGAGTTCCACAATGCTTTGCTTCAGGATGTTTCCTTCAATAAACTTTCGGTCTCTGATTGACGTGCAACCAATCACATCGCCATTGTGCAAGATGCCGAAACCGCGTGTCCCTGCATTACACCCCGCCCATTCTCCAGCATTGGCAGGCCCAAGGCTATACATGCGGATGAGCTTTTCTTTATCCGTATAATATCCCAGACAGTCTGCCGGATAGATTGTTATTTTATTCTGCTGGGCGGTTTCAAGACAGAAGTCAAGAATGCCGTCAACATCCTCAGGCGCAACAAGATCATCCTTATGATGGCTCATATTGCCCATAGGAATACATATCTGTAGCTGCCAAGCATTCACACCGTGAGCAATCAGCGTGTTTCTGATTGCAGACAGCTCATGAATATTTTTTTTATTGATGCTGGTGATTGCACCAGAATACTGCCCGTGTTTTTTCAGTAACGCGAAGGCCTTCATGTTGCGTTCAAACGACCCGGCCTTTCTGATGGCATCATGGGTTTCTCCAACTCCATCCAAACTGATAGCCACGGTGCCAATGCCGCAGTCGCGCATGGTTTTGACGGTTTCATCATCCAAGAGCCAGCCATTGGTGATCATATTGGTGACAATCCCGTTGCTCTTCAAACGCCGGGCAATCTGCGGCCAATCTTTACGCGTCAGCGGTTCGCCGCCGGAAAGAGTAATCCATTGCAAACCTAATTTTCCTAGATCATCGCAGAGGGCAAGAGCCTGCTCCGTGCTTAATTCATCCGGCAAGGCGGTTGCGCAGGCAGAGCCGCAGTGCATACAGCGCATGTTGCAGGCCACAGTTGTTTCCCATACAGCAGTGAGTGCTTTATATTCGGTCATAATGTATCCTCATAGGTGTTTTAAAGACAAAAAAGGCAGATGCTGCCAAAAAGTGCAGCACCTGCCTTTTATTTTCTGTTCGTCACTTCGGCTGAGTTGTGCCAGAAGCAACTAACAGAGTCCTCCATTATTCGGGAAGTTATACGCCATTGTCACCGATGCAGGGAAGTTGTAGCGCATTACCGGAGGAATATTATAGCGCATCATCGGCGGGATATTATAGCGCATTACCGGAAAATTATATTTTAAGACTGTGGGTGGATTGCAGCAGTCTTCATTGCCTGTGGTGCAGCTACATGGATCGTTTGGTGCAGCATATAAAGGCTGGGGCGGACGAACTCCGTATTCAATTACCGGAGGACGAACGTTATAGAGTGCACTTACTGGAGGAAGAACGTTATAAAGTGGCTGGGCACAGCAGTCTTCATTGCCAGTAACGCATGAACAAGGATCAATCGGCGCGGCATATACAGGCTGCGGCGGTAGAACTCCATAATAGAAACGGACAGGGAACGCATAGGGCGGCATCGGCGTTGAGCGAACAGCAGCCCTTGGGCTTGCGGAAAATCCTTCAAGCCGGAAAGCATCTGTATCAGCAGCCGCTGCCTTCATCACATTGAATGTATAGGTGACAGTCTCTTTCGGCTCCTCAACCTTCCACGCAGCTGTCAGAACAAGGACAGCCTTGCCGCTTCCTTCCCCAGTGCCTCGGAATGTGAAAACCTGCGCCACAGGCGCACCTATACGCGAAGCTGTAGGATACGAAACTATGCCCACCAGATTGATATTTCCCTCCAATGCTGCCAGCTCCCATCCGTACCCTGTAGACCCCACTGAGGATTCTAACGTTACATCCACAGACTGCCCGACTTCAATTTTGACCTCTTCCTGAATAGCCATGATGCGACTCCTCCTTGTAAAGTTTAATCATGTGCACATGATAAAAAAACATTACGCGATAATACATACCATCTGCTCATTAGTCAAGGGAAAACACTCAGATTTTATAGGGAGAGAAAAAACATTTGATCTCAGCCTGAGTGGCATCCTTCCGGATGATTTTTTTTGCTGGCAGGCAGCGGATCACTGTGGTTATGTAACGAATTGTGCCGCAACAATAAGCACGATCAGGCTGCTGTCAAGAAGGGGCGGAAGGTGGTGGGGCAAACCAATTGACAGCCCAGCCTGTTTCTTTGGTAACAGGTATTATCAACGAATTTCATCCATTATCCAAAAAAGCAGCGCCGTACAAAGCACAACGCCCCTTCCGAAGAAGAGGCGTTGCAGGCACATAGAGTTCAAGCCGCTGGTCAATCCAAGAAAAAGCGCAGCTTCTCCCGGCGGCTGGAGTGACGCAGCCGGTTGAGGGCCTTTTTCTCAATCTGGCGGATGCGCTCGCGGGAGACGTTGAATTTTTTGCCGATCTCCTCCAGCGTGTATTCCGCCTTCTCGCCGATGCCGAAGCGCAGGCGGATGATCTTTTCTTCGCGCTCGGTCAGCGTGCCCAGCACCTCGGTGACGCGGTCGGCCAGCTCGCGGTTCTCCACGGTGTCATAGGGCGATTCCGCCTCCTGATTCTCCAGAAAATCGCCAAGCGTGGAGTCGTCATCGCCGACCGGTGTTTCAAGGGAAATCGGCTCGCGCGAGGCTTCCAAAATGGCGAGGATTTTGTCCATCGGCAGATCGGTCAGCTCGGAGATTTCCACCGGAGTCGGCTCGCGGCCCAGCTCTTTCAGCAAGGAATAGAAGGCCTTGAAGAATTGGCTGCGCAGCTCCAGAAAATGCACGGGCAGACGGATGGTGCGCGTCTTGTCGAGAATGGCGCGGGTGATAGCCTGCCGGATCCACCACGAAGCGTAGGTGGAAAATTTGTTGCCCTTGGTGTAGTCGAAACGGAAAACCGCCCGCATCAGGCCGAGATTGCCTTCCTGAATCAGGTCGGCCAGCGTCAGCCCTTGGTGCATGTAGCGTTTGGCGATAGAAACCACCAAGCGCAGGTTGGCCCGGATCATGCAGTCCTTGGCATTCTCAATCGAACGGCCATAGGCGCCGACGCGGGTGTGCAGCTCAATCAGGTCGCGCTGGTCAGGATATTTGCCAGCCGCCCTTTTCACCACCTGACGCATGTAGTTGAGCTGCTGTTTTTTCGGCTTCAGGGTTGGATCGCGCCGCTCCCACATCTCAATCCGCTCTTTCAGCACGCGCAGCTCGGTCACGCCGGAAGTGTCGGCCCGGATGCCCTCGATGATCGCGCCGAAACCCTCGCGGATGGCCTTGGAATAACGGGCCTCCTCCTCCGGGGTCAGCAGCTCGAACTGGCCCATCTCCCGCAGGTAGGTGGTGGTGGTCTCCTCGGCCTCGTGATCGTCCTCGCCGAGCAGCAGGGAGCCTTCCTCTTCGGCCTCCTCAACCGGCAGATCCTCTTTGCTGATCCATTCCTCGCCGGAGAGTGTCCTTTTCCTGCCTGAATCCTCAACAGTAACTATTTCAATATTATGCGCGTTGAGAAAATCAAACACAGCTTCAATCGCGCCTGGGTCCTTCACATCTTCCGGCAGCAGCTTGTTGAGATGTTTGAATGTGATGCAGCCCTCGCCTTGTCCGGCTTTCAGAAGATCTTCTTTAATGCTTGCAAGCACTTGGCGCAACCTCCCGCGTGTTCGCAGATAATGTTTTCAGCGCAAAAAAAAAGACGCGCTTTGCGTCCGCTTTTGAAATGAATAAGATTATATTATATAGTGCATTCTGAGAAAAAAAGCAAAGCAAGTTTTTTCGATGCCGTTTTGCATCATCCGCCGCCGGGCCGCCTGCCCGGCCCTTTCCATCTTCTGCCAAGAGACCGCAATGAAAGAACAAAACTCTCTCGCCGCCAGAGCCTCCGGCGTGCTCCTGCACATCTCCTCCCTGCCCAGCCCATACGGCATCGGCGATCTCGGCCCGGCCAGCCATGCTTTTATTGATTTTCTCGCCCGCAGCGGCCAGAGCTGCTGGCAGGTGCTGCCGCTGGTGCCGGTCAGCCCGGCCTTCGGCAACTCGCCCTATATGAGCGGCTCGGCTTTTGCCGGCAATCCGCTTCTGATCAGCCCGGAGCTGCTCGTCCGCGACGGCTGGCTGCGGCAGGAGGAACTGCCGCCCTTGTCCGTCGAGTTCTCGGAATATTTAGTCCATTTCGAGGCGGTCACAGCATGGAAGGAGCAGGTGCTGGAACGGGCGTGGCAGAATTTTCTGCGCGCCAACAACGAAGAGCAGCAGGAGGCGTTTTTTGCCGAGCTGACCGCCCAGCATTTCTGGCTGCGCAATTACAGCCTTTTTGTCGCCCTGAAGCGGCATTTCAACCAGCAGGGCTGGTTCGACTGGCCGGAAGAGCTGCGTCTGCGCCAGCCGGAGGCCATTGCGGCGGCGGAGCGGCAGTTTCAGGCGGACATCCGCCGCTGCCAGTTCGAGCAGCATCTTTTCTTCAGCCAATGGCAGGAGCTGCACAATCACGCGGCGGCACAGGGCATCCGCATCATCGGCGATCTGCCTATTTACGTCGCGCTGGACTCCGCCGATGTCTGGGCGGATCAGGACATTTTCATGCTTTCGCCGAAAACAGGCCGCCCGACCCACGTCGCCGGTGTGCCGCCGGATTATTTCAGCAAAACCGGCCAGCTCTGGGGAAATCCCTTGTACAGATGGCACAGCCGCACACCCGGCGTGAAAGAGCGGCTGCTGGACTGGTGGGAGCAGCGGCTGCGGGCGGTGCTGGCCGTTGTGGACGTGATCCGCATTGACCATTTCCGGGGCTTTGAGGCCTATTGGGCGGTTCCGGCCAAAGAAGAAACGGCGATGAACGGCGGCTGGCAGAAAGGCCCCGGCCTGCGGTTTTTCAAGGAGATGGAAAAACGCATAGGCAGCCTGCCGGTCATCGCCGAAGACCTCGGCGTGATCACCCCAGAAGTGGAGGAGCTGCGCGACGGCATGGGCTTCCCTGGCATGAAAATCCTGCTCTTCGCCTTTGACGGCAGGCCGGAAAACGCCTATCTGCCGCACAACATGCCGAGAAATTGCGTGGTGTACACCGGCACTCACGACAACGACACCGCCGTGGGCTGGTATCTGAGCGGCGAGGTTGCGGCGACAGCCAAGCGGCAGGCTAAGAGCTATGCCAACCGCAGCGACGACGAGGCGGCCCGCTTTCATGAGGACTTGATGTCATTGGCCATGTCCTCGCCCGCCGCGCTCTGCATTTTGCCCATGCAGGATGTGCTCGGCTTCGGCAATGACTGCCGGATGAACACGCCGGGAACAGCCACCGGCAACTGGCGGTGGCGCTGCGCCCCGCGCTTCATCAGCGACGCGCTGGCCGAACGGCTGCGCCAGAGCACGGAGCTGTTCGGCAGACTTCCGGCGCCGGCGGAAAAAGATGCAAAAGAGGCTTGACAGGAACCGGCGTATCGTGTAAATATTGCTTCACCGATTAGGCCCCATCGTCTAGCGGTTAGGACAGCGGCCTCTCACGTCGTAAGCAGGGGTTCGATTCCCCTTGGGGTCACCAGGAAGATTCAGGGAGTCAGCTTGAAAAAGCTGACTCCCTTTTCCTTTTGCGGGGCTTTTTACTTTAGAACAGCATCCTCAGAACTCCGGCCTGTTTCTGCACAATACGCCCACAATAATTGCATTATTACTTCAGCAGCCAGTCCGCGCCAAGCCTGCGGATGACATTGAAGCCGCCGCTGAGAACCAAGCTGTTGCCCTTGCCGATGTGGTCGAGGAAGACTTGCGCCTCGTAGGAGCGCGTGCCTGCGTCGCAGAGAATGATCAAGGTCTTGTCCGCCGGGATTTCCTCATGCCGCGCCCGCAGCTCCGGGTAAGGCACGGCCAGCCATTTGTCCGCGCCGAACTTCGCCATGTAGGGATCAGCATCTTTAGCATTGCGGATGTCAAGGGCGATCCAGTCTGGCTCCCGGCTGAAGTCCTCCATCCATGCGAAGAAGCGGGCCATGCCCACCTTGCGCAGCAGGCCAGCGCAGAGGTTGTCAGCCACATACGCCGCTGCGTTGAGCGAGTCAATGGCCGAGGAGAAGGGCGGCGAATAGGCCATCTCGGCTAGGCTGAAGTCCTCTATCACCGCGCCCTTGGCGATCATGACCGCAGCCGCGTCAATGCGGGCGGAGATGGAGTCGTTCATGGCTCCGAAGGCTTGCAGGCCGAGCACGCGGCGGCTGCGGCGGTCGAAGACCAATTGCAGCACAACCGCCGACACGCCGGGGAAGAAATGAGCGCGGTCAGCAGGCGCAGTGAGCGAGCAGTCCGCGTCAAAGCCCTCAGCCAGGGCGGCTTCGTATGTGATGCCGGTGGCGGCGATGCAGCGTTCAAAGGCTTTCATGATAAAGGAGCCGACCACGCCGTCAAAGGTGCTGAAGCCGCCCGCCATGTTGTCTGCGGCGATCCGGCCTTCGCGATTGGCCAGCGAACCAAGCGGGGCAAAGCTCTGCTTGCCTGTGACAAGGTGGCGCACCGCGACGCAGTCTCCGGCGGCGTAGATGTCTGGATCGCTGGTCTGCATCCTGCTGTTGACGGTGATGCCGCCCCAAGGTTCCACAGCCAGCCCAGCCTCCTTGGCCAGCTCGCTGCGCGGACGCACACCAGCAGCCATGATCACCAAGTCGGCCTCCAAGGTGCGCTTTGGAGTCTTGACCGCAACCGCCCTGCCCTGCCCGTCGCTGACGATTTCCGTCGCGCCCTCGCTGGTGTATATGGCCACGCCCTTGTCCTGCATGTGCTTCTTCAGCATTGCCGCAAACTCGGCATCAACAATGCGCGGCAGCAGCTGGGGCATGAACTCAATCAGCGCGGTCTCAATCCCCCACAGATCAGTGAGGGCCTCGGCCATCTCAATGCCGATCGCGCCGCCGCCGATGACCACCGCCTTGCCCACCTTGCCGCCCGCGATGCGCTGCTTGATCGCCACCGCCTTGTGCAGATCGGAGATGGTGAACACGCCGTCCAGCTCCGCACCGGGTATGGGCAGAACAAATGGCTTTGAGCCAGTTGCGAGCAGCAGCTTGTCGTAAACCAGCTCGCGCTGCTCACCGCTTTCCATGTGCATGACTTTGATCTTCTTGGCCCGGCGGTCAATGGACACCGCCCGCGTACGGGTGAGCACACGTACGCCCTTGGCTTGCTCAAAGAAGGCTTCGTCCCGCACCATGTGAAAACTGGTCGAGCGCAGGGCGGTCTCTTCGGGCACATCCCCGCTGACGTAGTACGGAATGCCGCAGCCGCCGTAGGAGATCAGGGAATCCTGATCCACCACCGTGATGTTCCAGCCGGGCCGCAGACGCTTGAGGCGGCAGGCTGCCTTCGGGCCAGCGGCCACGCCGCCGACGATGATGATGTTCTTTGGTCTTGCAAGGCTCCATACGCCGCGACGTATCTTTTCAACCTTGCCTTCTCGCGCCAATTCCTCAAGGGTCTTGGATATGGTCGCTGGCACGGTATCGTTAGGCTCACGCAGCTGGATTGCTCCTATATACTGCTCAATCGCCTGATTGCTCACCTCTATGCCGCCCAAGTTCTCCATCGCCATCAATACAGCTTCCTTCCATGTCATGGTGTTCTCCTTTTGTAGTTATAATAATATGCCGACTTTGTTCATTTGTGCGAAATGAATTATACACTTCTTGGAAATCAGTATAAATACTGATCACGCAGATGGTTGAAGTTCAATGCCCTGACACCATTTGCCAGCGCAGCATTGTACAGATCAAAGTCAGTTGTCAGCAGTGTGACATTTTTTGCAGCAACCTCAAGCAGAGCAGCATCCGCAAGGCCCAGCCGGATAAACTCACTGCGCTGGGCCGCCAAGCTGCTGGGCACATAGTGTTCCTGCGAATTCTTACTCACCGTACGCAGCACTTCCAGCACCTTGCTCCGCGCAGGCTCGCCAATGTACGCAGCCAAATTGGAAGTTTCGGTCAGAGTATTCGGAGTAACCAGCACTTCCGAAGCACGTGAAACAATGCGCAGCAGCATTTCATAGTCTTCCACTGTAAACGCGGTCAACTTTTTGTGCTTGGCAATATACTCCTTATCCGCCATGCCGACAACAAACAGAACCAGCAGGTTGGTGTCTATGAGGAGCGGAACTCTCTTCAAGAAGACACCGCATAGTTCTTGATATCCTTCACTTGCTCTGAACCACTATGGATGCGCACAATCTTATACGAGCGGTTAGGTGTGCTCGCCTGAGCAAGAGAGGCAAGCGTGTTGCGCGGCTCATCCCACGGACGCGAGAAGCCAAGCGTGACGAACCACTCCTCTGTATTGTCATCATACTCAACTTCTTCTAAGCCAAGGTTGTTTATCTCTTCCTCTGCAAAAAGATCAAGGACATACTCCTTTGCCATTTTAACTGCTTCCTTCACATTCATAGAATTCTCCTCATCAATTGTTTTTTAGCCGCTCTGCCCAACTGTTTCCCGCTTCCATCCGGCACAACCTTCCATGCTCACTGACCGCCTCCAAAAAGACATCCAACCGCTGCGCCGGAGTCAGGCTGCCGAGGCGTTCCGGCCATTCAATCACCGTCAGGCCAGGGCCGCCGATGTAATCAAGCAGCCCAGCGGCCTCAACGTCATCCTCGCCTGCCAGCCGCCACAAATCGAGGTGCGCGAGCGGCAGGCGGCCTCCGCTGTATTCGTGCAGCAGGGCGAAGGACGGGCTGCTGACATGCTGCTCCGGTGGCACGCCCAGCCCGGCGGCGATGGCCTGGGTCAGGGCGGTTTTGCCCGCGCCAAGGCCGCCGTGGAGCAGGATCACGTCGCCGCTGCGGATGAGCTGGCCCAGCCTGCGGCCCAGCTCCGCCGTTGCAGCCAGATCAGGCAGGGATAGGCTGATCACTTCCCCTCCTCCGTCCACCACGTCCAGAGCAGCTGATAGGGATTGTAATACTGCGGCAGCGTTTCCGGCATCTTGAATTTGTTGGCAAAGGCCACCCGGTGATAGGCCAGATACCAGTTCGGTACCATGTAATGGCCATACCAGAGCACCCGGTCAAGCGCCTTGCAGGCCGCAGTCAGCTCCTCCTGCGTTCCGGCGTAGATCAGCGAATTCACTAAACTGTCCACCACCGGCGACTTGATGCCTGCCAAGTTGCCCGATCCCTGCCGGTCAGCGGAAGCCGAAGCCCAGTTGTCGCGCTGCTCATTGCCCGGCGACTGCGACTGGCCGACGCTGTGGACAATCATGTCAAAATTGAAATTCTTCGTCCGCTCCTCGTACATGGCGGGATCAATGGTGCGGAAACTCGCTTTGATGCCCAATTTCTCCAGATTCTTCACATACGGCGCCATAATCCGATCGAAAAAGGAGCCAGTGAGCAGAATCTCAAACTCGAACGGTTTGCCGTCCTTGGTCAGCACGCCGTTTTGAAGCGTCCAACCATCAGCGGCCAAAAGCTGCTGCGCCTGCTTGAGATTGCCGCGCAGGCTGTTCGGCGGCACGGTGCTCGGCGCGGCCAATGGCTGCGTGAAGACTTCCGGCGGCATGTCGTTCGGGTATTTCTCGTGCAGCGGCTTGAGCAGTTTCAGCTCGGCCTCGCCGGGCAGGCCGACAGCCGCCAAGTCGGAGTTGCTGAAATAGGAGTTGTTGCGCGTATATTGTTTGAAGAACAGGGACTCATTGGCCCATTCAAAATCAAAGGCCAAGCCCAGTGCCTGCCGGACGTTGCGGCTGCTGAAGAAAGGCCGTCTGGTGTTGAAAAGAAAACCCTGCATCCCCGCGTTGTTGTGGTGCGAAAACTCCTTCCGCACCAGCTTGCCGCTGTCAAAAAGGCGGCCAGTCAGATCGCGCTGCCACTGCTTGGCCACGTTCACCCACATGAAATCGAACTCGCCCGCCTTGAAGGCCTCCACGGCAACCACCTGATCTTTAAAATATTTGATCGTGACCGTGTCGAAGTTGAACATGCCTTTGCGGGCCGGGTGGTCAGCGGCCCAGTACTTCGGGTTGCGGGCATACGTGATGGTCTTGCCCGGATTGACCTCCTTGACGATGTACGGCCCGGAGCCGACCGGCGGCAGCATGGGGTCGCCTTTCGCGCCCTCGCCGAAGCCGTTCTGCTCATAAAACTTCTTGTTCAGCACCGGCAGCTGCGAGGCGATCATGTGCAGCTCGCGGTTGACCTTGGCGAAATTGAAGCGGATTTTCAGCGGTGCCAAAATTTCCGCGCCGCTGATGTCCTGATAGTAAATCTGGTAAGAAGGATGCGCTTTGTCGCTTTTCAGAGTGTCGAGGGAGAACTTGACATCCTCCGCCGTCACCGGGCTGCCGTCGGAAAATTTGGCCCGCTCGTCAAGGGTGTAGGTGACCGATTTTTTGTCCGCCGCCACCTCAATGTCTTTGGCGATCAGGCCATAAGCGGCGAACGGCTCGTCCAAGCTGCTCACAGCCAGCGTCTCGAAAACAAAGCTGTCCAGTCCGAACGGCGGCGTGCCTTTCAGGGTGAAGGGGTTCATCTTGTCAAAGCTGCCGATGTCGTGCAGCACGAGGCCGCCTCCCTTCTTCGCCGCTGGCGAGGCATAGGCAAAATGATCAAACCCGGCAGGATAGTTCAGTTTGCCGTCAATGGACACGCCGTGCGCGGCATGGCCGGAGGATGGCGTGAGGCAAGCGAGGGCGGCCAGCAGCAGGCCGGAGCAAATGGTCTTGAGCATAGTCGTTGTTCCGCTGTGTTGAATTTTGTCAGGAAAACTGCCGAAAAAAATCATTGCCCTTGTTGTCCACCAGCACGAAGACGGGGAAATCCTCGACCTCAATCCGCCAGACCGCCTCCATGCCCAGCTCCGGGAAATCAAGGCATTCGACCTTGCGGATGCAGTCCTGCGCCAGCAGCGCGGCAGGCCCGCCGATGGAGCCGAGATAGAAGCCGCCGTTCGCCTTGCAGGCCTGCGTCACCTGCGGCGAGCGGTTGCCCTTGGCGATCATCACCAGCGAGCCGCCGTTTTTTTGCAGCAAATCAACGTAGTCGTCCATGCGCCCGGCAGTGGTCGGGCCGAAGGAGCCGGAGGCCATGCCCGGCGGGGTTTTGGCTGGGCCGGCGTAATAAACCGGATGCCGCCTCAAATAGTCCGGCAGCGGCAGGCCCTGCTCAAGCAGCTCCTTCCATTTGGCATGAGCGATGTCCCGCCCGACGATGAGCGGGCCGTTGAGCAGCACCTGCGCCGCCACAGGCAGCCTGTCCAACTGGGCGAGAATGGCCGCCATTGGCTGATTGAGATCAATCCGCGTTGCGCCCTCGTCCCTTCCTCCGCGCAAATGTGCCGGAATCAGTTTGCCTGGCTCGTGGTCAAGCTGCTCAAGCCAAATGCCGCTGCGGTCTAACTTCGCCTTCAGGTTGCGGTCGGCGGCGCAGGACACACCCATGCCAATCGGGCAGGAGGCACCGTGACGCGGCAGGCGTATCACCCGCACGTCATGGGCAAAGTATTTACCGCCGAACTGCGCCCCGATGCCGCAGGCCTGCGCCGCCGCCAGCAGCTCCTGCTCCAGTTCCAGATCGCGGAAAGCCTGCCCCTGCGCGTTGCCGATTGTCGGCAAGCTGTCCAAGTATTTCGCGCTCGCCAGCTTGACGGTCTTGAGGGTCATTTCCGCGCTCGTGCCGCCGATGACAAAGGCGAGATGGTACGGCGGACAGGCGGCGGTGCCCAGCGTCTTCATCTTTTCCACCAAAAAGCGTTTGAGCGCAGTCGGATTGAGCACCGCCTTAGTCTCTTGATACAAAAAGGTTTTGTTTGCGCTGCCGCCGCCCTTGGCCATGAAGAGGAAGCGGTATTCGTCGCCCGGCACGGCCTCGATGTCAATTTGCGCAGGCAGGTTGGTGCCGGTGTTGACCTCCTCGTACATGCTGAGGGCAGCGGTCTGCGAATAGCGCAGGTTCTCCTCAGCGTAGGCGGCGGCGATTCCGGCGGAAAGCCAGGCCGCGTCGTCGCAGCCGGTCCATATCTGCTGCCCTTTTTTAGCGACAACAATGGCCGTGCCCGTGTCTTGGCAAAGCGGCAGCACGCCCTGCGCGCTGATCTCGGCATTGCGGAGCAGAGCCAAAGCCACAGCGCGGTCGTTGGCCGAGGCCGCAGGATCGTCGAGAATGGCCGCCACCTGCCGGTTGTGCTCAGGCCGAAGGAAAAAGGAGACTTCGCGCAGAGCCGCACGGGCCAGCTCGCGCAGGGCTTCCGGGGCGATGCGCAAGATTTCCGTGTCGGCAAAGGGCACTGCGGTGATCCAGCGTTCTGAGCCGTTTACTAAACGGCATGCGGTCTGGTCAGAATGATGAGAAGAAGATGGCTGCAACATAGTATGATGTAATCATGCAAGAAAAAAGCTGCGCTCCAAATACTGGCTGCGGAATGCCTATGTTACCCTGTTTTTTCCAACCGCGTAACTCCTGTTTAGAGCATTTTTTCATCCGCCCTAATATTTCCCTAACAGAGCCTGGCTATCTTGTCCTGCGAAAAACATTGAAGCGGAACCCTAAGTCGTTTATCGTAGGAAAAAGCAGCCTAACCCAAGCGAGGAAACCTCACCATGAAATTGCAGGCATTCCGTTGGACAGCGGCAGCAGCCATCGCGCTCGCCGCTCTGAACACTGCTCCGGCTGGAGCGCAAAGCCTGAACGGCGCAGGCGCGTCCTTCCCGGCCCCGGTGTATGCGCAATGGGCGTATCAGTACAAAGAGCTGACGAAAGTTCAGGTCAATTACCAGTCCATCGGTTCGGGCGGCGGCATTGCTCAGATTAAAGCCAAGACCGTTGATTTCGGGGCCAGCGATGCGCCCTTGCAGAAAAGCCAGCTGAATGAGTCCAATTTGGTGCAGTTTCCCATGATCATGGGCGGCGTGGTGCCTGTGGTCAATGTGGAAGGCGTTGCGGCAGGCGGAATGACCTTGAGCAACGCCGTGCTGGCTGATATTTTCCTTGGCAGAGTCACGAAATGGAATGATCCTGCCATTGCCGGGCTGAACAAGGGGATCAGCCTGCCGGACAAGGACATCACTGTGGTGCGCCGTTCGGACGGCTCCGGCACCACCAACATCTTCACTGACTATTTAGCCAAGGTGTCTGTGCGCTGGAAAGAGGATGTCGGCGTGGGCAAGACCGTCAACTGGCCGGTCGGCGTGGGCGCAAAGGGCAATGAAGGCGTGGCCGCGCAGGTGCGGCAGATCAGCGGCTCCATTGGCTATGTGGAATACGCCTACGCCGTGCAGGGCAAGATGAGCTTCGTCAAGCTGCTCAACCGTGACGGCGGCGAAGTTGCGCCGTCTGTGGCCTCGTTCCAAGCGGCGGCGGTCAATGCGGCGTGGAAGCCGGAGCAGGGCTTCGCGCTCTTTCTGACTGATCAGCCGGGCAAAGAGAGCTGGCCGATCACCGGCGCATCGTATATTTTAGTGCAGAAACAGCAGGCCAAAGCGGAAACCGCCAGTGCCATGTTCAAGTTCTTTGACTGGGCTTACAAGCACGGCAAGGAGACCGCCGAGAAGCTGCATTATGTGGCCATGCCGGACAACGTGGTGCAGATGGTTGAGGCTGTCTGGGCCAAGGAAATCGCCGCTGACGGCAAACCGGTCTGGCCTGCGAATTGATGGTGGCTAAGATGAGCAAGAGCAAGAAGGTTCATGACGAGGCCGAGCAGGCTTCTGAAAACAAGGGCGCACCACCTGTCATCAATGTGCAGATGCTGGCGGAACTTGGCGACAAGCTGGCCAAGCGGGAGAAGTACGAGCAGGTTTCCGGCTTGGAGGCTGTGCATTATTACCTGATCCAGAAGCACCATTGGCTGCCCAAACGGGTGCGCTCAATGAAGCTGGACGAGCTTTTGTTCTGCCTGAAAGAGGAAAAACTTGAGCCGCGCCGATTATAACGCTTAGGTCGCCAAGAGCATAACGGTATGCTCCCTCCGAGCATAGCACTTAGGTCGCTCCGACCTAAGCACTTATGTCGGAGCGACCTAAGCGTTACAGTCCGCCGGACCTAAGCACTATGGTCCGGCGGACTGTAACGGCAGCGCGGCAAACGGGCTGGAGTGGGGATTTCTGTCCGCAATCTGTTTTTTTGAGAACGAGCATGGAGCATCATCACGGCCAAATTGAACGGCACCAAGGCTGGAAGACCAGCCGCAGCACCGATCTGATCTTCCGGGGCATCACCGCCGCCTGCGCCGCGCTGGTGCTGATCGTCATGGCGGGCATCTTCTCTTCATTGCTCTGGAATTCGCTGCCCTCCATCCGCCACGCAGGCATAGGCTTTCTCTTCTCCAAGGCCTGGGATCCGGTCAGCAACGAATTCGGCGCACTGAGCAGCATCTACGGCACGCTGCTGTCCACGGCCATCGCCATGCTTTTGGCCGTGCCTCTGAGCATGGTCATCGCCCTGTTTCTCGTCGAATTAGCCCCGCCCAAGGTCAGCGCAGTGGTCGGCAGCGCGATTGAGCTGCTCGCCGCTGTGCCGAGCATCATCTACGGCATGTGGGGCCTGTTCGTCTTCGCGCCGTTCATGGCCGAGCATGTCCAGCCGCTCTTAGGCAAATATCTCAGCTTTGTGCCGCTGTTCAAAGGCCCGAAAATGGGCATCGGGATGCTGACCGCAGGCATCATCCTGGCTTTGATGATCCTGCCCTTCATCAGCACGGTGATGCGCGACGTGTTTGCGATGGTGCCTGACGTGATGAAAGAGGCGGGCTACGGCATAGGCGCGACCACGTGGGAAGTGACCAAAGACGTGACCATCCGCTACGGCATTCAGGGCATGATCGGTGCCTGCCTGCTGGGTATGGGCCGGGCCATTGGCGAAACGATGGCTGTCACCTTTGTCATCGGCAACAGCAGCGATATTTACCTTTCTCTGTTCCAAGCGGGCAACAGCATTGCCTCTCGCTTGGCTAATGAATTCGCTGAAGCTGCTGATCCTTTGTACATGAGTGCCTTGATGGAGCTGGGCTTAGTGCTTTTCCTGATGACCTTCGGCCTGCAAGTGGTGACACAGCTCTGGCTGAAACGGGTGAAGAAAAAGATGGGAGGCGACCTGTTATGACTCCTCGTTCGGACAAAGGCCGCAAGCTGCTTGATTTCACAGTCAAGGCCGTGTCCTTTGGCGCGGCTTTGCTCGGCATCTTCTTTCTCGGCTGGATATTGTTTGTGGTTATTCAGCGCGGTGTGGCAGCAATCAGCTGGGACTTCTTCATCAAGCTGCCCACGCCGCCGGGCATGGAAGGCGGCGGCGTGATGAACGCCATCATCGGCACGGTGCTGATGACCAGCATCGCCATCCTGATCGGCGTGCCAACCGGCGTGCTGGCCGGGGTGTATCTGGCAGAGTTCGGCAAGCACACCCGACTTGGCGCATGGGTGCGCTTCACGGTCAACGTGCTGATGGGCATCCCCTCGATCATCATCGGCCTTTTCGTTTATTCAATCCTCGTCTTTCCCTTTGGCCGCTTCTCCGGCCTCGCAGGCGGGGTCTCCTTGGCCATCCTGATGTTCCCGGTCGTAGCCCGCACCACCGAAGATATGTTGAGCATGGTGCCCAACGCCCTGCGTGAGGCTGCCTTGGCCATTGGCAATCCGCGCTGGATGGCGACTCTGAGCATCCTCTTCCGGGCGGCTAAATCCGGGCTGATCACCGGCGTGCTGCTCTCGGTGGCCAGAGTGAGCGGCGAAACCGCGCCGCTGCTCTTCACCGCCCTTAACAGTCCCTACATGCTGAAGTCGCTGAACGAGCCGGTCGCCAACCTGACTGTCACCATTTATCAATACGCCATGTCGCCGTATGACGACTGGAACCGGGTGGCGTGGGGAGCATCTTTGGTTATCATGATCACCGTGCTGCTGCTGAATCTGACAGCGCGGCTGATTGTGGGCGGGAAGAAAAAATAGGTCCGTCAGAAAATGCCGACTCGAATCTACATAGAAACATCCATAGTCAGCTATCTCACCTCGCGACCGAGCAAAGATTTGGTGCGTTCCGCGTGCCAGCAGATCACCAAGGCGTGGTGGGAGCAGGGCCGCTTGGCAACCATACCCTACAGTTCGCCCTATGTGGTTGAAGAAGCTGGAGCAGGCGATCCGCACGCTGCTTCCCTGCGGCTGAATGCCTTGCGCGAGATTCCGTTGCTGCCAATCACTCCGGCAATCCCGGCATTGGCCGAGTTCCTTCTGATGGGCGGCGGTCTGCCTGCGAAAGCAAGGCTTGACGCGCTGCACATTGCTTGCGCGGCATACCATCAGATGGATATTCTGCTGACGTGGAACTGCACCCATATTGCCAATCCGTCGCAACTGCCGGTGATGCGCGGCCTGTGCGCCGCCAAGGGATATAAACTGCCTGAGCTGGTGACACCTTTTGAGCTGATGGAGGCTCTGCCATGAATCCTGCTGACCCTGTCGTTGCGGAAATCCATGCTGCCCGTGAACGGCTTTCCGAGCAATACCACAATGACCTGCTTGCGTACTCCGAAGCGGCTGAAGCGCATTGCCATGCTTTGGGCTTTCGTTTTGCAGAAAGCCCGCGCTGTCAGACCATACAGGATGTGCCTCTGCAAGCTGAAATCAGAGGCTGACTTACTTTCCGGCGTTACGCCATCACCGTGCTGCTGCTTGACCTGACGGCGCGTTTTATTATTGTGGAGGAAAAAAAGAAATGACTGCTGCCACGGATGCCGCCGAGCGGCTGCTGCGCCGCGCCGCCGAAGTGGAAGAAGAGGATGATGACGACAAGGTGCGGATTGACGCATTCCTGCATCATTTCCGGGAGGAAGAGGAGCAGGACGCGGCGGCTCCGGCCAAAATCTCGGCCCGCAATCTGAATTTCTACTACGGCGAGCATCAGGCCCTGTTCGAGAACAACTTAGACATCGCTGAAGGGAAAATCACCGCGATCATCGGGCCGTCGGGTTGCGGCAAATCCACGCACATTCGCATCTACAACCGCATCTTTGAGCTGTACGGCAATCAGCGGGCTGAAGGCGAGGTGCTTTTAGATGGCAAAAACCTGCTTGATCCCGGCACCGATTTGATCGAGCTGCGCCGACGCGTAGGCATGATTTTTCAAAAGCCGACCCCGTTTCCCCTCAGCGTCTTTGAGAATGTCGCTTACGGCCTGCGCCTGCATTTCAAAATGCCGAAGAGCGAGCTGAATGGCCGGGTGGAATCCGCATTGAAAAAAGCTGCCCTCTTTGACGAGGTGAAGGACAAATTAGACAAGCCCGGCATCGCGCTCTCCGGCGGCCAGCAGCAGCGGCTCTGCATTGCCCGCACTATCGCCTTGGAGCCGGAAATCCTGCTCATGGACGAGCCGACTTCCGCCATTGATCCAGTCGCCACGCGCAAGGTGGAGGAGCTGGCCGAGTCGCTGAAAGGCAATTTCACCATCGCCATTGTCACCCACAGTATGCAGCAGGCGGCGCGCATCTCCGATTTCACCGCCTTTTTCTATAAAGGCCATATTGTTGAATATGGCCTGACCAGAGAGCTGTTCACCAATCCGAAGCAGAAGCAGACGGAAGATTACATCACGGGCCGTTTTGGTTGAACAAGCGCAGCGCAGTCTGCTATGCTGTATGAAAGAAGGCCGCGAACCAAGCTGCTCCATGAGCAGAGGAGAATAGAAGGATGATTCTGCATCGGAAAATCCAGAAAATTAAAAAACGCCTGCTGGCTATCGGCGCGATTGTCGAGGAACAGGTGGACTTGGCGGTGAAAAGCATCGTCAACCGGGACAGCGAGCTGGCCCAGAAGGTCATTGACGGCGACGTGGCTGTTGACCTGATGGAGGTTGACTTGGAGGAGGAGTGCCTGAAGGTGCTGGCTCTGCATCAGCCGATGGCGGTTGACCTGCGCATGATCATCGCCATCCTGAAAATGAACAACGATCTGGAGCGGATCGGCGATCTGGCGGTTGATGCCACCGAGCGGGCCATCGTTCTGGTCGAGCAGGAGCCGGTTGATTTTCCCTTCGACTTCAGCACCATGTCGCAAGCGGTGCAGAAAATGCTCAAACAGAGCTTGGATGCGCTGATCAATCTGGACATGGAGCTGGCCGTGCAGGTCTGCGCTTCAGACGACGCAGTGGACGCGATTCACGCCGCCGTCTATCGCACGGTTGCGGAAGAGCTGGTCAAGAAGCCGCAGCATGTCTCCCAGCTTCTCACTTACCTCAGCGTTTCCCGGTATTTGGAGCGCATCGCCGATCACACCACCAATATCGCCGAAGATGTCATCTACTTGGTCAAGGGCAACATTGTCCGGCATCAGGATGATATCTACTGAACCTCTTGGATAATTTTTTCATGCGCGAACAAGCAGCTGCAACAGGCATACTCAGCGTGGTTGGCATTGGCCCCGGCGCGGCTGATTTGATTTCCCCTCGCGCTCGGCTGGCCATTGAGCAGGCCGAGATCGTGGCTGGCTACCGCACCTATTTGGAGCTGATCGCCCAGTTGCTCCGCCCGGAGCAGCAGCAGCTCAACTCCGCGATGATGCAGGAGATTGACCGCTGCCGTCGGGCCTTGGCTTTGGCGGAGCAGGGGCGCAACGTTGCGCTGATCTGCGGCGGCGATCCCGGTATTTACGCAATGGCTGGGCTGGTTTATGAGCTGGCGCAGGAAACAGGCAGCACCTGCCGGATTGAGATCATCCCCGGCATTGCCGCCCTCAATGCCTGCGCCGCCCTGCTGGGTGCGCCGCTGATGCACGATTTCGCCGCAGTCAGCCTGTCCGATCTGATGACCCCGTGGCCGCTGATTGAAAAACGCCTGCAAGCCGCTGCAATGGCTGATTTTGTTACTGTGCTGTACAATCCCAAGTCCGGCAGGCGCACCGGCCAAATCGTCCGGGCGAGAGAAATCATGCTGGAACACCGTTCGCCCGCAACCCCGGTCGGCATCGTTTCCGGCGCGGGCCGCAGCAACGAAAGCGTCTGCTTGACCACCTTAGACAAGATGCTGGACGAGGAAATCGGAATGCAGAGCACGGTGCTGATCGGCAACAGCCGCACCTTTATTTTTCAAAATAAAATGGTCACGCCAAGAGGCTATGCGGACAAATACGGACTTCGTGCTGATGAAAGCTGATTTGCTTGCTGAGGGTTGACAATTACTCTCCCGCTTCGTGCAGCGCAGCCATTTTTTCCTTCATTTCGTCATA